>JAUIGA010000017.1 GCA_030430125.1 Chloroflexia bacterium
CTGCCCATGCCAGCGGAACCAGCCAGCGCCGACCCAGCAGAACGCGGCGTGCCTCAGCCCAGGCCAGCAGTTGCTCGATGGCGTCCGGGTCCAGTTCCCGCTCGAGTCCCGCCTGCTCGACCTCCTGTCTGAGGTCGATGCCGTCAGCCAGCTCGCGCACCGCCGGTTGGCGCGCCTGAATCACCTCGACCGGCGCGGGGGCAAGCAACCAGTCCTGCAGGGTCCGCCACCCGGCGACACTGACGGGTGTGCCAATGCGACGCAGGAGCGACTCGTGTCCGACAACGTTGAGATCCCGCGCGAACGGGTGCCCTGGCACCGGCCCCGGTACCGGCACCTCCGGCAGGTCGGCATCCCAGGCAAGCGCCGCCCGGTGCCTGCCGCGCTCGCTGACCCGTTTCAGCCGCGCGAACCGGTCCCGTTCGCGCCGGAGCCGGCGATGCCAGAGCACCAGCGGCACCAGCACCGCCACGATCGCGAGGGCGCTGCCGCCGGCGACCCACCCACCGCCGGCCCACCATTGCCACACCGCGATCGCGAGACCGACGAACGCCACCAGCCGAACATTGGCCAGCACGCTCCAACGCCGTTGAAGCTCATCGTGCTCGCGGGCGAATCGATCGATCCGCTCCTGGTAGCGCGTGGTGGCGTTGCTGGAATCCGTCAATCGTGTCTATCCCTCGAACGGTCGGTACGCATTTGGCGATAGCTGGTCGACGGTGCGGTTGTTCCAATCGCCCTCGGGCAATCGCGACCACATCGACTCGCCTGCCGCCTGCAGGTCAGCCGCGACCTGCGCTTCGTCGATGCTCGCGAGCGTGCCGTCACGCATCACCAACTCTCCGTCAATCATGACATGGCGAATATCCTCGTGTTGCGCGTTGTAGACGATATTGCGCACGGGATCGCGCAGCGGGGTCATCCAGAGGCTCTGGCCGGCCCAGAACAGCAGATCCGCCTTCGCGCCAGGAGCGATCCGCCCGAGGTCGTCCCGGCCGAGCGCCTTCGCTCCACCAAGGGTGGCGGCATTGAAGACATCCGCCGCCGTCGCAAGCTCGGTCGACCGGTCCATGACCTTGGACACGACGGCGGCGTAGCGCAGTGCCTCCAGCATCGACTGCGGGCAGGTGTCCGTCGCCAGCGTCATGTTCACGCCACGGTCCTGATAGCGCGAGAAGCTCTCCATGGCGATGCCGCGCCGCGCGAAGACCCAGACGGCATGGGCGACGTTGGTCCCGGTGTCCGCGAGGATACCGATGTCATCGGCGGGATAGTTCGCCCAGGTGCCACCGCCGACGATGATGGCGTGCCCGAGGATGACATCGTCACCGAGAAACCCGATCTCCTGGAGCCATTCGATCGGCGTGAGACCGTGGCGACGCGTCATTTCGTTGAACTCAACGACCGATTGCGACGCATGCAGTGCCAGCGGCACCCCCATCTCCGTCGCCTGCTGGCGGCTCTGGCGCAACAGCTCTTCCGAGCAGGTATCGACCTGCATCGGCGACAGGAATCCACGAATGCGATCGTTCGCCTTCCCGTTCACCCGTTCGATGAACTCAACCGCCCGCCGGAATGCCTGCTGACCGGGTTCGGCGTCCCATTCCCATTCGGCTCGCTTGCCGTCGCGGGTGAACCAGCGTCCATCCCGATACCCTTGCGCGATGTAGGTCCGCAACCCGGCGGCTGTCGCAAGCTCGGCGACGTCGTCGCCATACGAACCCAGCTCCATCACCGTGGTGGTGCCACTTCGAATCAGCTCGGCCATCGAAAATGCGATGCAGGCACGCGCGGTTGCGGCATCACTGGCGGCGGACCGGGCCGGAAGGTACTCGAAGAGCCCCGATCCGTAGAATTGTCGTGGACCCTTGTCCTCCACGAACGACTTGTCGAGCGGCGATTCGTAGAGGTGGGTGTGGGTGTTGATCAGCCCCGGCGTGACCACCATGCCGGTGGCATCGATCTCGGTGTCGGCGGTGCCGTCAAAGCTCGAGCCGACGTGAATGACTTCGTTCCCGTCGACGACGATGACACCATCCTGCAGATGGCGATGCTCGCCGTCCTGGAAGCCGATGATGTGACTTGCGCGTATGAGCGTCCGCATGCTCCTGATGCTCCTTGTGGTGAAACCATACGATTCGCACCGGCATCGTAGCGCAGAACCGGGCGGGTGCCATCGAGCCTCCAACGCCGAGGGTCTCAATGTGTAGACTCGCATTTTGATATGCGAGTTTCGCTCGCCGCCGACAGGTTGCAGGGTTCGCCCTATGGCATCCATGAAACCACCCGGATATCAAAATCCGGGTCTACCGGCAGGTAACCATGTCGGTCACGGTGCAGGAGTCTCCAGATGGCCGAACACGTTGTTGAGCGCCTCGGAGAGGTTCGGGTGGGCAAACACGCCATCGCGCAGCGCGGTGTACGGCAGGTTGCCCATCATCGCGATCTCGATCATCGCCATCAGCTCGCCACCATCGATCCCCAGCACCGCCGCGCCGAGGATGCGGTCGGTATCGGCATGGACGAGCACCTTGATCACACCTCGGGTCTCGTCGGTCTCGAGCGCACGCGCCACGCTGCTCATTGGCATCGACCCAACCAGATACGGGAGATCCTGCTCTCGCGCGTCACGCTCAGAGAGCCCGACGCGGCCAAGCTGGGGATCGATGAAGATCGTATACGGCTCCAGCCGATCATCCACGGACCTGTTGCCTCCGTCGATGAGGTTCGCCTTGACGATGCGGTAGTCGTCGTAGGAGATGTGGGTGAACTTCGGCCCCGGACGCACGTCGCCAATCGCGTAGATGCCCGGAACGGCGGTCTCCAGCCGGCCATCGGTCTCGATGTAGCCCCGCCGATCGAGGGTCAGACCGGTCGCGCCGGTGTCGAGGGTGTCAGTGTTCGGGATACGCCCAGCCGCCGCCAACACGTGCGACGCGCGAATCTCCTTGCGAGAACCATCCTTCCGCTCGACGGTGACCACCGCGCCCGCATCACCCCGCGTGATCTTCACGGGCGAGCTGTTGAACTCGATGCCGATGCCATCCTCCCGGAGGATACCGGCGACCGCATCGGCAATGTCCGGGTCCTCGCGCCCCAGCAACCGATCACTTCGTTGCACGATGGTGACCGACGCACCGAGCCGCCGGAACAGTTGACCGAATTCGAGGCCGATCGGCCCGCCGCCGATGACGACAAGGTGATCCGGCACCTCGTCGAGCTCCATCACGGAGGTCGAGTCGAGCACGGTGACGCCGTCCGCGACCTCGATGTCGAGTGGACGTGGCCGCTCCCCGACATTGATGACAACCGTCTCCGCCTGCAGGGTCCGCGTGCCGCCAGCGTCGAGCACCACCTCGATCGTTTTCTCGCCGGTGAAACGGGCCTCACCCTCGATGTAGTCCAGCCCCTCAGTCTTGCCGATACGGCGCTCACTGCCGGATCGAAACATCTCGACGATGTCGCGCTTGCGCTGGCGCACGACTTCCATGTTGACGGACACGTCACCGGTGTTCACGCCATAGTCGGCCCCGCGCCGTGCGAGGTATGCGACGCGCCCGGAAGCGATCATGGTCTTGGTCGGCGTGCATCCGGTGTTGACGCATGTGCCGCCGGCATGCTCCCGTTCGATCAGTGCAGTCCGGCGACCTGCCTGCGCAAATGCGCCCGCGAGTGGACCACCGCCCTGCCCCGCGCCGATGACGATGAGTTCGAAACGATCGTCCACCATGAGGTTCTCCCTCCAGCATGTTGCGCTGGCTACATCGCGTCCGAGAGCTTTCCCGCACATGCTAGGGTACGTCGGGAATGGAGGATCAGACATCGATGTATTGCCAGCGATGCGGCGCGCCAACGACCGAGACGTTCAGGGACGGCCGGATGCGCCCCACCTGCACGGATTGTGGCGCGACAACGTATCTCGACCCCAAGCTCGCCGTGGCCGTGATCATCGGGCAGGACGGCGCGATCCTGCTGGGCAGGCGTGGCCCGCACACCCGCGAGCCAGGAAAGTGGAGCTTTCCCTCGGGATTCGTCGAACGCGGCGAGCGGGTCGAGGACGCCGCTCGCCGGGAGACGCTGGAGGAAACCGGGCTCGTCGTCGAGCTCGGTCCCGTGCTGACGCTGCTCTCATCGCCCGGTGAAACGGTGGTGCTGGCGATCTACCCCGCGATCGCGTTCTCCGGCGAGCCCATCGCAGGCGACGACCTTACAGAGGTGCGATGGTGGCCGCTGGCGGCGCTCCCAAGGCTCGCCTTCCCGCACGACGCCGAGATTATTGCCCTGTGGCAGAAGCACGCTGCCAGGTTGGGGTAGCGACGAATTTCGCACACGCTCGACAGGCTCAGGACGTCAGGTGCCCGCACGTGACGGCACGCGAACGCGTTCCCGGGAAGTTTCGACTGCCTACCGGTCCCAGCCGTCGAGAATCTTCTTGACCTCGTCGCGGTGCGTGGTCTCGTCGTTCAGCATGTCCTCGAGCTGGATCTTGAGCCCGGTTTCGCCCAGTGCCTCGGCCTGCTCGATACGCTGCTGATAGTTCCTGACGGTGTCGGCCTCGGCTTCGTATATGAACTCCAGCATCTGTCGCGTGTTGTCCGAGGTCTTCACGGGACGCGGCTCGACGGTCGGCTCGCCACCGAGCGACGCAATCTTGTCGGCCAGGTACTGCGCATGGCCTTGCTCGTCCGGAATCTCGCCCTGCAGGAATTCGACCAGCTGTGGGCGATAGGGCCCGTTCACCTTGGCGGAGTACTGCAGGTAGCTGATAATCGCGTTGTACTCGCCCGCGAGATCGTCGTTGAGCCCCGCGATCAGATCGTCCATCGTTACCGTGGTCATGCGCTCAATCCTCCGTGAAACGTATCGCCGGTCCATGGGTTGGACCGTTCTACCGGCGACCGTGCACATTCCGTACCAGCGCCATTCTATGCAGCATTCCAGCGCGTCGTGGCGGAATTCCCGACAGCAGCAGGCGTGGCCCCTGACACGGACCAACATTCTCTCGCATCTTGCCCGACTGACGCCCGCGCATCGACAGGTAGACTGGTGGCAGGTGGACGCGCAACGATCCGGTCAGCTCGCCGCAGCGCGAGGCCGGACCAGGAGGGTACATGAGCGATCTCATGGCGGCCCGCTGGCAAATGGGCACCTCGCTCGGTTTCCACATCATCTTCGCCGCGCTCGGTATCGGCCTGCCCCTGATGATGGTCATCGCCGAGGGCCTCTACCTGCGCACTGGCAATCGTGCCTGGCTCGCGCTCGCGCGGCGCTGGTCGAAGGCCTTCGCGATCCTCTTTGCCGTCGGGGCTGTCTCCGGCACGATCCTCTCGTTCGAGCTCGGTCTGCTTTGGCCCCGGTTCATGGAATACGCCGGCGGCATCTTCGGCATGCCCTTCTCGCTCGAAGGGTTCGCCTTCTTCATCGAGGCGATCTTCCTCGGCATCTACCTGTACGGGTGGGACAAACTCACCCCGCGGCAACATTGGCTGGCGGGCATCCCGGTCGCGATCTCCGGCGCGCTCTCCGGTATCTTCGTGGTCGCGGCGAACGCATGGATGAACAGCCCGGCGGGTTTCGACATCGTCGACGGCGAACCGGTCAACATCGACCCGGTCGCAGCCATGTTCAACGATGCGTGGTTTCAGCAGGCGCTGCACATGACGCTTGCCGCCTACACCGCGACCGCGTTTGGCCTGGCGGGCATCTACGCGTTCGGCTACCTGCGCGGGCAGCGGGACGCCTACCACACCAGCGCGCTCAGGCTGACCGTGACGTTCGGCCTGGCCCTGGCCATCGCCCAGGCCGTCTCGGGTGACATCAGCGCGCACTGGGTCGCCAACAATCAGCCGGTGAAATTCGCCGCCCTCGAAGGGCAGTTCGAAACCGAGAGCCGCGCCGGGCTCACCATCGGCGGATGGCCGGATCCGGAAGCACGGGAAACACGGTGGGGTATCGAGATACCTGGCATGCTCAGCTTCCTCGCGCACCGCGACATCGACGCCGAGGTGACCGGACTCAACGACTTCCCGCTGGAGGACCAGCCCGACCCGCGCCCGGTCCATCTCGGCTTCCAGGTGATGGTCGGACTCGGCTTCGCGATGATCTTCGCCAGCATGTGGATTGTGGTGACCGCATGGCGGCGCAAGCGCTTCGCCCCCTCCCCCTGGCAACTGCGCGCGCTGGTGGCGCTCACACCCGCCGGGTTCATAGCGATCGAAGCGGGGTGGGTGGTTACCGAGGTCGGCCGCCAGCCCTGGATCATCCAGGACATCATGCGCACGGAGGATGCCGTCACCGAGGTGCCGGGCCAGTTCGCAGCGTTCGGCGGATTCACCATTCTTTACCTTCTGCTGTCGATGGTGCTTGTCTGGTTGCTGCTGCGGCTCGCCGCAACACCGCCACCCGTCGACCTGCCCGCGCCGTATGAATCCGGAGCCCCGGACCGATCGGAGGCACGCGATGCCGTGGAATGACATCGTCTTCGACCTCACCTTCGTCCATGGCGCCATCCTGCTCACCGGCGTGATCCTCTACGCCGTCCTCGGCGGCGCCGATTTCGGCGGTGGTATCTGGGATTTGTTCGCCTCAGGTCCGCGCGCCGAGCGTCAGAGACAGGAGATCGCCCGGGCGCTCGGCCCGATCTGGGAGGCCAACCACGTCTGGCTGATCTTCGTGGTCGTGTTGACCTTCACCATCTACCCGCCGGTGTTCGCGGCGGTGAGCAGCGCGCTCTATATCCCCCTCTCTTTGGTGTTGGTCGGTATCTCCCTGCGCGGCACCGCCTTCGTCTTCCGGGCCTATGCCTCGGACGTCGCGCCGGCCCGGGCGATGCTCAGCCGGGTGTTCGCCGGCGCCAGCGCCGTCACCCCGCTCCTGCTTGGCATGTGCGCGGGCGCGGTGGCGACCGGCGACATCCGCGTCATCGACGGCAAGGTCACCAGCAGCCTGTGGACCACCTGGCTCAGCCCCTTCCCCATCGTGATCGGGTTGTTGGCCCTTACCGTCTGCGCCTATCTTGCGGCCGTTTACCTGTGCGTCGAAACGACAGGCGATTTGCAGGATGACTTCCGCGCCCGAGCGCTCGTAGCGGGTGCCGTGTTCACCGCGCTGTCGATCATCGCGCTGCCAATTGCTCGATCGCAGGCTCCGGTCATCTGGGATGGCATGATGGATCGAGAGATCGTCACGGTGGTGCCCCTCGCGGTGCTGGCGGCAACCGCCAGCGGGCTGGCCGTCCTGAAGCGACGATTCCGCCTTGCGCGCATCGCGGCGGTCGCGTGGGTCGCGGTCATCATCGTGGGATGGGCACTTGCCCAGTATCCATGGCTCGTCGTGCCCGACCTGACCGTAACCAACACCGCGGCGTCGCGCGCGATGATGGTCGCAGCCCTCTGGGCGTACGTCGCCGGCGCGATCGTCCTCATCCCCGCGCTGTGGCTCCTCTACTCCATGTTCAAGGGCAAGAACCCGGCCGGCACCGGCGCCTATGGCGCCTCCACCGGCGAGCTCCATAGCGCGCGCGAGAAGCCGTGACGCCCGCACGGGGCCGCAGCATTCCGAAAATCCGTAGTATCATGCCAGATCATCCGTCCACGTCTTCGCCCGTACGGAGGGATTGGCATGAGCAAGAAGACCAACAAGGCGATCGAGAAACTCCGCCAGGATGTTCAGTCCTTGTCGGAAGCCGTCTGGACGCTCAGAAAGCATGTCCGCGTCGAAGTCGCCGCCGAATCCGCCGCCAACGGAGCGCGCAGCAAGCGGCTCAGGCAACTCGAGGAGCAGGCAGAGGAGACGGATGCACGGGGGGTGGTCAGCGCCTACGGCACCTTCCGGCTCGAGGCACCGGCCGGAAACACCCGCGCGGTACGCTGGCAGCATGAGAATGTCGCGCTGGAATCGCTGATCCCCGACAATCTCGACCAGGCGGCGGCGCGGTTGGCGGCGATCGGCCACCGCCAGCGGCTCGCGATCCTGGTGTCGCTGCTGCAGGCACCGGCTTCGGTCAGCGAGTTGGTGAAGGCATTGGAGCTGGGCACATCCGGCGCAGCCTACCACCACCTCAACGTGCTGCAGAGCGCGGGGTTCGTCGGCCAGCGGGAGCGAGGCTTGTTCGAGATCGCGCCGGAACAGGTCGGATGCATCGTCGGCATCCTCGCCGCATTGGCGACCGATCCCACCGTTGACGACGTGGTCATCGCCGAGGCCGTATCACCCGATGGGATTGCGGCAATGTCCGCGACCATGGAAGCGCCATAACAGCAACCGGACCGCTCGCCTCGAGCCGATCCCGAATGCACCAACCAGCGCTGGTGCGAGCGCGAAAGTTCACGGCGATTGGCATGGTCATTGATGCCATCACTGACTGCGGGAATCATTCGGAATTCGGATGATCACCCGGCGGATGGTCTGCAATGCCAGCCCCTGTATCGCCCGCGGCTCGACAGGTTTGGTTCGGGCAGTCCCGAGCCGCTACGATCGCCCCATCGCGGCCTGCTGGGCGCGCTTGCGGGCCTTGGCCCGATCGTCCTGGCTCAGCAGCCGCTTGCGCAGCCGAAATGCCTTCGGCGTAACCTCCAGCAGCTCGTCATCCTGCAGGAAGTCCAGGCACTGCTCCAGGCTCAATTCCGTTGGCGGTGTCAGGCGCACGGCGATGTCCGATGTACTGGAGCGGATGTTCGTCAGCTTCTTGCCCTTGCAGACATTGACCACCAGGTCGTCCGGCCGCGGGTTCTGCCCGACGATCATCCCCTCGTAGACTTCGGTACCGGGGCCGATGAAGGTGATTCCCCGCTCCTGTGCGTTGGCGAGTCCATTCGTCAACGCCTGCCCCGCCTCGGATGCCACCAGGGCGCCGCTGCGGGTCTGCTGGATCGGCCCCATCCACGGCTCGAATTCCAGCAACCGCGACGACATCGTGGCGTTGCCCTTCGTCGCCGTCAGCAACGCGCTGCGAAGCCCGATCAGCCCGCGCGTCGGGATCGCGTACACCAGCCGCACGCTGCCGCGCCCGTCGTTGATCATGTCCAGCATGCGCGCCTTGCGGCTCCCGGTCAGTTCGCTGACCGTCCCGACGAACGGCTCGGGCGTGTCGACGGTCAGCTCCTCGACCGGCTCCGACACCGTTCCGTCATCGCGGGTGCGGGTGATCACCTCGGGGCGGGAGACCTGGAACTCGTACCCCTCGCGGCGCATCGTTTCGATCAGGATCGAGAGGTGCAGCTCGCCGCGCCCGGACACGGCGAAGACGTCGGGCTGGTCGGTCGGCGCGACCCGGAGCGACAGGTTCGTCTCGAGCTCCCGGTAGAGCCGTTCGCCGAGTTGGCGGGAGGTTGAATACTGTCCGTCCTGTCCGGCAAACGGCGAGGTCGACACACCGAAGGTGAGCTTGAGCGTCGGCTCGTCGATGTGGATCTTCGACATCGGCTCGGGGTGCTCCGGGTGTGTCAGGGTGTGCCCGATCTTCACATCGGGAAACCCGGTGACGGCCACCAGCTCGCCGGCCCGGCCGGTCTCGATCTCGCGCCGGCCCAACCCCTCGAAGGTCATCAGCGACGAAACGCGCTGACGGTCAGCGACACCATCGTCGCCGACCTGAGCCAGCACCGCGCCAGGGGTTACGGTGCCCCGGTGGATGCGACCGATCGCGATGCGACCCCGGTGTGCGTCGTAGTCGAGCGAGGTCACCCGCATCTGGAATGGCGCATCGTCGTCCACCACCGGCGCCGGCACCACATCCAGGATGGTGTCGAGCAGTCCCTGCAGGTGCGGCTGGAGGTCGTCCGGGCTGAAACCAGCCTTGCCGTCGCGCGCGATGGCATAGAGCACCGGGAACTCCAGCTGCTCCGGTTCGACGGCGAGGTCGAGGAAGAGATCGTTGACCAGCTCCAGGACATCGTCGATCCGGGCATTGGAGCGATCGATCTTGTTGATCACGACGATCGGGCGCAACCCCAGCTCCAGCGCACGCGAGAGCACGGTTCGTGTCTGCGGCATCGGCCCTTCGGCGGCATCCACAAGAAGCAGGCAGCCGTCGGCCATGTCGAGCACGCGCTCGACCTCGCCGCCAAAGTCGGCGTGACCGGGAGTGTCGATCACGTTGATCTTGATGCCGCGATACATGATCGCCGTGTTCTTGGCGAGGATGGTGATGCCCCGCTCGCGCTCCAGATCGTTGGAATCTAGGATCAACTCACCGGCGGCATCGGCATCGCGGAAGATGTTGGACTGTTTCAGCAGGCCATCCACCAGCGAGGTCTTGCCGTGGTCGACGTGGGCGATGATGGCGATGTTGCGCAAATCCGCGCGGGTAGCGAGGGCAATGTCGGTCATGGGGTCAGGCATCCGGGGCTGGCGCGCCCGAGGGCACGAGCAAATGAACGGGGGCGAGTTTCGTCGGCTCGGAATCGTCACACGGGGACACGCGAACCAACCGGAATCCGGCGGCTCCAGCGCTACTGTCCAATTCAGGATACCACGGACCGATTATGTCGTGGCCACAGTGGTGGCCACGACCAGGTCATGCTGATGCTCGTGAAGTGATGCACGATGCATTGCATCATGGAATTGATGTACACTCCAAGGCGGAGGTGCAACGATGCGGACCACACTCACTATTGATGACGATGTGCTGGACGCGGTACGGATGCGAGCTGAAGCGGAAGGAGAATCCCTTGGGCAGGCGGTGTCCGAGCTGCTTCGGCTCGCCCTTCGTGTGGAAACCGGGCCGATCGAGTACCCGGAAGGATTCGAGCCTTTGCCGATGCGCCCCGGAGAGCCCCGCATTACGATGGAGCTTGTCAACAAGCTGCGGGATGAGCTTCCGTGAAACCCTACCTTCTTGATGTCAACGTCCTTGTCGCGCTGGTCGATCCCCTGCACGGTCATCACCGCCGCGCGATGACGTGGTTCACCTCGGCCGGCCGAACCAATTGGATGACCTGCCCGACGACCCAGAACGGTGTCATCCGGATCGTCAGCAACCCGAAATACAGTCCATCCACGGTTGCTCCCGCCAGGATCATCGAGGTGCTGAGACGGCTGACCGCCGTCGGCAACCACACGTTCATTCCGGACAGTGTCAGTCTGCTGGATGGCACCCACGTCGACCCCGAGCAATTACGCCAGTCGAAACAGGTAACCGATACCTACCTGCTCGCGCTCTCAGCAGCCGCTAACGCAACGCTGGCGACCTTCGATCAACGGATCAGCACCGATGCTGTTGCACGCGGTCAACTGTTCCTGATCCCGTAACCGGCAGCGCACGTCGCTCGCCCCGAAGTTTGCCCCGCGCCAGGCACACGAAAGAGCCATCACCCGGCTACTCGCGCTTCCCGTCGCGCCGGTGCGAATGTACTGTTGACATATTCGGGGTTGCTGTGGTCATCAAGTTCAGCATCGGCCCAACCGGATGAGATCGGCGCATGGAGTTGCTGGAACGCGAGTCCTACCTGCGTGAGCTGGGTCACCTGCTCGATGACGCCGCCGACCGGCGGGGACGAATCGTCTTCCTCGGCGGCGAGGCCGGTGTCGGCAAGTCGAGCCTCGTTGAGGAGTTCTGCCGCCGGGTCGAGCACGAAGCAGAATCGATTCGCGCATCGTGCGATGCGCTGTCCACGCCAGGCCCGCTGAACTCCATTCGACCCTACGTGGAGGCGCTCGGTCTCACCTTCGGGCCGAACCTGCACATGGAGCACGCCAGGGACGAGCTCGTTCATGCAATGATCGACGCGATCGACCGGCGCAGCGGACCGGTGTTGATGGTCGGGGAAGATGCGCACTGGGCCGATGGCGCCTCGCTCGACCTGGCTCGCCACATAGGCCGACGCATCGACCGCCTGCCGCTGCTCCTGATCGTCACCTACCGGGACGACGAGGTCGGCCCATACCATCCGCTGCAACGCATCCTCGGGGATCTCGCGACCGCGCCAGGCTACCGCCGCCTGAGCCTGGCCCCGCTTTCGGAAGCAGCAGTTCGCTCGCTCGCCGCCGGCAGCGACTTCGACCCGTCCGTGCTGTACCAGCAAACTGGCGGCAACCCGTTCTACGTCACCGAGGTACTCGCTGCAGGAAATGATGTCGTCCCGGCCACCGTCAGCGACGCCGTGTTGGCTCGTGCGTCGCGCCTGTCACCCAACGCGCGGCTCGTTCTGGGCACGGCCTCGGCATTTGGTGCCACGCTGGATCCCGACGTGCTGGCAGGGATTGTGGGGCCCGTCCTGGACGAGATCGAGGAATGCGTGGCCTGCGGGCTCCTGCGACCCCAGGGCGAGATGCTCAGGTTTCGCCACCAAATCGCCCGTGATGCAATCTATGCGACGCTCCTTCCACCGCGGCGCCGGTTGCTGCACCAACGCATCCTGGCTGCGCTGCGCGAGCTTCCGGACCGGGACGCGCGCCTGGCCGAGCTGGCGCATCACGCCGAACTGGCGCAGGATCGGGAGGCGACGCTGGAGTTCGCGGTCGCCGCGGCCGGGCAGGCCAGGAACCTGCGGGCCCATCGGGAAGCCGCACAACAATATGATCGCGCCCTGAGGCATGCCGACGACCTGCCCCCCAGGGAGCGGGCCGAGCTGCTTGAGGCATGGGCGTACGAGTGCAACCTGACGAACCGGCCAATCGACGCAATCGACGGTTTCCGTGCCGCCCTGGAGATCTGGCGAGAGCTTGGGGAACCCGTCAAGGTGGGCGAGAACCTGCGCTGGCTGTCCCGGGCCTGCTGGTTCGCGGGACGCAGTGTGGAATCGGACGAAGCCGCGCGGGCGGCACTCGCGGTCCTTGCGCCGTTGCCTGCTGGACCGCAGCTCGCGTGGGCGTACAGTAACCTGTCGCATTTGCGCATGCTCACCTCCGACAGGCACGATGCCGTCGCGTGGGGCGAGCGGGCGATCGCGCTGGCCCAGCAACTCGGCGAACACGAGATCGAGATTCACGCGCTTACCAGTATCGGGAGCGCTCGCATGATCGCCGGGGAGCCTACAGGGGTGCGGCAACTAGAGCAAAGTCTCGCGCTGGCGCTCGAAGCCGGGTTTGAAGATCATGCTGCGCGAGCATGGACGAACCTTGCCGCCAGGGCAATTGTCGATCACCAGTTCGACCTTGCGTGGCACTACCTGGCCGATAGCATCGCCTACGCGACCGAGCATGACCTCGACTCGTATCGACACTATCTCACTGCGTGGCGGGCGGTGGTCAAACTCTATCGAGGCGACTGGCACGACGTTGAGACAGACTGCGTCGTGGCGCTGGGCCAGCCGCACTCGCTTGCGGGAACCCGCGCAGTCGCGCTGACGGCACTCGGGCGACTGCGTGCACGCCGGGGTGACCCGGAGGCGTCGCCCACCTTGCAGGAAGCGCTCTCGCTTGCCGAGCCGAACGGAGAAGTGGTGCATCTTGGACCGGCCTGCGCCGCGCTGGCTGAGGCCGCCTGGCTAGGCGGCACCCTGCCCCGCATCGTGGAAGAGACCCGATCACGTCTCAGAGAGTTGTCCGATCGCCTCGATCCATGGCTGCGTGGGGAGATCACATGGTGGCTATGGTTGGCGGACGAGTCCATCGTTCCACCTGGAGACATCGCGGACCCCTACGCGCTCCAGATCGCCGGCAACTGGGCTGCCGCGGCCGAAGCCTGGGAGACGATCGGGTGTCCCTATGAGGCGGCCAGGGCACGACTCGCCAGCGCCGACGAGGCCGCCCTGCGCTCCGCTCTCGCCACCTTTGAACGGCTCGATGCCAAACCTGCGGCAGACATGGCCTTGCAGCGCCTTCGCGAGATCGGCGCATCCACGTCGCGCCGCGGTCGCAACCGGGCAACGCGCGCCCACCCCGCCGGCCTCACAGCCCGCGAGGCGGACATCCTGACGCTCATCGTCGACGGACGCACCAATCGCGAGATCGCCGAGCGCCTGTACCTCTCCCCCAAGACAGTTGAGCACCACGTCACCGCCATCCTCGGCAAGCTCGGCGTGCCCTCGCGCCGGGAGGCCGCTCGGGTGGTCACCGAACTCGACATCGCCTCCGCTGATAGATCGCAAAACGCAACATAGAGATTCCCCAGGTCTGAAATGTCAGGGTATCCGTCACGGAAAACCGGGGGGATCTCCCCGATGCGGCGTGTACGGGAGACCAGCAGAATCGCTCCAGACCGGATGGACCGGAGCACACGTTGGCACGTCGCATTCGACTCCAACGAAAAGGAGCGACTAGTGAACTACCGCGACTGGAACCCGAGCGACTCGTTTCTCCTGGCCCCTATCACGCCCGCCTCTTCACGTCTCGAAAGCACCAGCGAGGTTCCAACGGACCACACGACCTTCCCGGCACGGACCGCCACGCACTTCGGCGTCTTCAAGCGGCTCGCGGCGGTGATCGCCCTGACCCTGATGCTGAGCGCGGTGCTCTTGAGTACGACGGCGAGTCCCGCGTCCGCGCGGCCGAGAGATCTCGCGAACGCGGCGATCGACGACTGCTTTGTAAGCGGCGGCAACCCAGACGCCTTCTATTTCGGTTCCACCATTATTGTGACGTGCGTCTACTACGACGGCAGTTGGTGGTGGGCTGACTTCGGGTAGTGCGGCGGCGATCCCAGGGCAAAACCGACCTGCCATGACCAACCATCGCCTCGCGGAATTCGACCGCGAGGCGAGCCCCCGATGCATGCGCCGGACGCGAGCCAACATGCCCACATCTGGGGCTTGCCCGCATCGCGCGTGGGTCGAAGGGAGACTACAGACATCATGCACGACCTCGATGCGACGTTTGAAGAAGTCAGCGAGCGACAGGCATTTCTGCGGCAACTGGCCAGCCCTCAACCGTCAATGCCTCTGAACTATCCGCCAAGGCACCCGGTGAGCCGGCTCATCCAGCGCCTCATGGCACGGCTGGGAGAATTGCACGCCACGTCGCCAGCGCCGGTGACGGATCCACAGGTCCCCGACCCATGACCGACGACCAGCCGCACCACGACATCCTGCTACACCTTCCAGGATGGACGCGATCCCACTTGAACAAGACTGCGGATACCCGCAGCGTTCCTTCGGACTCCACGCAATCGCCACCACGACACTCGTCGCGCAAGGAGACTGCAATGCACGGTCGATTTCACCAACTCGCCATGAAGCTCCGTCAGGATGGGCAACGCGGGGTCTTCGGCGCCTTGGTGCTCATTGTCTCCCTCGTCCCCCGGCTCGGTGGCCAGCCAGGGCGCGTGCTCCTTCCACAGGCAACTCCATCCCCAGCGATCCGGCCGAGCACCGAGTCACGCCAGGCGCCAGGGATGCCGCCGGCACTGAGCCCGCGCGAGCGGGAGGTGGCCACGCTCATGGCGCGTGGCCACTCGAACCGGGAGATCGCTCACGAGCTGTATATCTCGATCGCCACGGTCGAGCGCCACGCGTCCAACATCTACAACAAGCTCGGGTTGCGGTCGCGTACCCAGGTCGCTGTGTGGGCCGTCGAACGCGGACTTGCCCTTCCGCAGACCAGCTGACACCTCGATCAGGCTATCCCCGCACTACCTTGCGAAAGCGCCACTGTAGCAGCGGGGATTCGGCGACGCACCGCAGGCGTGACCCGAGACCGGTCATGACGGCGCGCGCTCACGGCAATCCACCCTGGTCGCGCAGCGGAAGCCAGATCTCCATATTCAGTGGCTCGCCTCGCCGGTAGGGTCCGGAAAACCGCTCGAGCCAGAGAATCTCGCGGTTGATCCTGCGATCGCTGCGCTGCACCCGGGCAAACATCGCCGCGTAGAGGTTGCCAAGCTCCTCGCGGTCGCCGGCGTGATTGGCCACCAGGTACTCGTGCCTCGGAATCTCGATCGTCAGAAGGTCCGGTGACACGTCGGTGACCGGAGCAGCGCTGGTCATGCCGACGTAGCAGGTCAGTTCCGTCTCGCGGATGTGACATGCGCTCAGCCATTCGTCGCGGTTGAGCGGTGCCGGCATGGTCTCGACCATGGCCGCGAGGGTCTCCCACGCGTCGACGGTGCGCGCCTCGGCAACATCGAACGGTCCCGTCACCGCGAGGCCGGTGAGCCACTGCCGCGGCCGAATCTCGACCCGGAACCCGTCATCACGGTCCGTCATGCGCCGCTGTCCGGATCCAGCTCGGCGAAGAGGTCGGCCATGATCCCCGTGACGCGACCGACAACCTCGTCGGCTGGCACCATTTCGGAGTCAGTCTCGGTGCGCAGCCGAAGCTCGACCTCTCCCGCCCCCAGTGTGCGCTTGCTGATCGAAAGCCGAATCGGGTTGCCGATCAGCTCGGCGTCCGTGAACTTGACGCCCGGCCGGTCGGCACGATCGTCATACAGCACCTCAACACCGGCCGCCTCCAGCTCGGCGAAGAGCCGGTCGGTGGCTTCGATCACCTCGGCTTCCTTCCCGAGCGAGAGCAGCGAGACATGGTACGGCGCGATCGAAATCGGCCAGACGATGCCCCGCTCGTCGTGCCGCTGCTCGACCACGGCGGCGGCATTGCGGCCGATCCCGATACCGTAGGACCCCATCACGACCGGCTGCGCCTTGCCATCCTTGTCGAGATAGGTCGCGCCCATCTTCTCCGTGTAGCGCGTCCCGAGCTGGAAGATATTGCCGACCTCGATCCCACGTTCCAGCTTCATCGGCGCATTGCACACCGGGCAGGGCGCCCCCTCCCAGGCAGACGCGAAGCTGGTCACGATATCTGCCTCGTAGTCGCGACCGAGGTTGACGTTCCGCAGGTGGTACCCCGGACGATTCGCGCCGGCGACGAGGTTTGGCGACTGCCGGATGCTCTCATCAACGACGATGACCGCGCCTTCCACCCCCACCGGGGAGCCATACCCCGGCTCGGCGCCGATTGCCCGTATCTGATCGGCGGTGGCAGGGGTGAGCGTCGCCTCCCCCGTCGCCTGGCGCAGGGCGGTCTCGTTGACATCGAGGTCGCCACGGATCACGGCGAAGATGAAGCGCCCACTCTCGCCGATATAGAACACCGCCTTCGCCGTCCGGCTGAGCGGGATGTCGAGCAGCTCGGCGAGCTTCGCGATGGTGTCGGTATCCGGCGTCTCGACCTCTTCCACCGGCAGCAGGTCTTCCGGCGCCGGATCGTCGCGGCGAAACTCCGCCACTTCCCGGTTCGCGGCGTAGTCGCCATTCGGGCAAATGAATAGCGTGTCCTCGCCGTTCGGCGAAAACGCCATGAACTCCTCGGACTTCGAGCCGCCCATCATGCCGACGTCGGCACCAACCTTGATGAAGTCGAGACCGATCCGGGTGAAGATGCGGTCATATGCCACCGCATGCTTCTCGTAACCGGTATCGAGCGCCTCGGCATCGGTATCGAGGGTGTAGCTGTCCTTCATGGTGAACTCGCGCACGCGAATCAGCCCACCGCGAGACCTCGGCTCGTCGCGCCATTTTGTCTGGATGTGGTAGACGATCTGCGGCAGTTGCCGGTAGGAATTGACCTCGGTCGAAACGAGATCCGTCACGACTTCCTCGTGGGTCATCGCGAGCACAAGGTCACGATCGCCACGATCCTTGAGCCGGGTCATCTCCGGGCCGACCTCGAAGAACCGGCCAGACCGTTCCCAGATGTCGGAGGGGTGGACGACCGGCATCAGCATCTCCTGCCCGCCGATGGCATCCATCTCTTCCCGAACGACCTGTTCAACCTTGCGGATGACGCGCAAACCGAGGGGCAGCAGACTGTACAACCCTGCCCCGAGAGGGCGAATCATTGCGGCGCGCACCATCAATTGGTGACTTGGAATTTCGGCGTCCGCCGGAGCCTCGCGAAGCGTTCGACCGAACATGTGCGACATCCGCATGGGTGCTGGTGTCCTCCGTGTGCAGGGGCTGGTGGCGGCGTCTCCGCCAAATGCGCATTCCGTTCAGGATACAGGATAGGCGCACCGAATCACGGTGAATCCCGAGGCTCGCGAACAATCGAGAACACGCGCCGTACGGGATGTCCTGCCGGCGCACATTCCGCGTCATCCGAATCCAGGGTCACGCGCTGGCAATGGCCTTCCCTACGAGGGATTCCCCTTCGCCAGGCGTGGGCCCTCGTTCGCCGCCAGGTCCTCGGCGCGCGCGACAATGAACAGCAGCGACGACAGCCGGTTCAGGTAGCGCAGGATCTCGGGGTTGGGCATCCCTCCGACCCGATCCAGTCCCACCGCCAGCCGCTCTGCGCGCCGCACTACCGTTCGCGCCACATCGAGTGCCGCTCCGGCGACGGTATCGCCCGGGATCACGAACTTGGGCGGCAGGTCGACCGTCGCCTCCACCAGTGCGATCGATGTCTCCAGCCACTCCACCCGATCGCCCGGCAGGCGGTAGGCATCGGGACGCAACTCGTCGACAAAGGCAAGCTCGGCCATGATCTGGTAGAGATCGCGCTGCGCCTGGACCAACATCTCTCGCCACAGCTCGATCGTGGCGTGGGCACGCCCGAGACCGATGGCCGAAGTGGACTCGTCCAGTGCGCCGAGCAGATCGATCCGCGGGTCGTCCTTGCCAACTCGCTCACCGAGCAGATCCGTCGAGCCTCGATCGCCCTTCGCGGTATAGATTCGCATGGCTTCAGTGTTTCCCTCTGAACTTCCAGGACAGCCAGACGAGATGCAGCCGGAGTGTCCGTATACTGTCCGTATACTGTGGTAGCCTAGGTCTCTACGGATGGGAAGTCTGTCACGTCCCCCCGGCAATCATCCACAGGTCGCCGCCCCACGCGGCGTACGCATTGGCAGCGGCGTCCCCTTCGAGGTGCAAGTCCGTGTCGTACATTCCTCCATCAGCACGATATTCGCCGCTGCGGGTCGAGGTCGACCCGGGCCGGCCGGTGCGTATCGGAATCATCGGCACCGGCATCGGCGCTGCCGTCCACATCCCCGTCTTCCGCCAGATCGAAGACACCGAAATCGTCGCCATCGCTTCCCGCCGCATCGAGCGCGCCAGGGAAATGGCGGAACGTCATCGCATCGACCTGCCTTCGGACGACTACCGGGAGATTGTCGGGCATCCGGATGTCGACGCGGTGGTCATCGCCACCCCGCCCTATCTGCATCACACCGTCGCCATCGCCGCGATCGAGGCGGGCAAGCACGTCCTCTGCGAGAAACCGATGGCCCGCAACGTCGCCGAGGCCCGGGACATGGTTCACCTC
>JAUIGA010000284.1 GCA_030430125.1 Chloroflexia bacterium
CATTATCGGAATGCCGCCCGATGTCCAGGAGGCGGGCGAGTACTACGCCGGCCACATGCCCTACTGGCTGCGCACGCCCAACGCGGTCGAGTGGCTGCGAGGCCACGTCGACATGGCGCAGCTCCGGGCGCTGCCGGCGCCGGTGCCCAACTGGCTCTGAGCACGGCTTGACACCGGCGGTGGTGTAGCGGAGGAGCTTGCCCGCGCTCACCAAGCGACGCGACCGCCCCCGAGCGCACGGGCAATGCCCTCCCAGCCGCCCTCTGGAATCGGCGGCATTCAACCGAATGGCGCATCAGCGAGTGTCAGAGAAGGGGGGTAGGCGAAGCTTCCCCGCGACCCGCGACCACCCTTGGTGATTGCTGTTGGTACCCGCCCCTGTGGCGGCCGGTCGTCACGGGCCGCAGCAGGGTCGGCCGCTTCAGATCGTCCGCCGCGTGATGCCCCGCACCCCCTGTCACACGTGTACCTCCACAAGCTGCCGCGGGGTAAGATCCGCCAGCTCCCGCGCATCGCGTGCGAAATGAGGCTGATCGGCATACCCCGCAGCCACAGCGATCCTGCTCAGGTCAAGTCCGGGATACTGCCGCGCAAGGTCGAGCGCGCGATGCAACCGCGCGACGCGCTGGAGTGTCTTCGGCGGAAGCCCCGACACCCTGCGAACCGTCCGGCGGAACTGGCGCTCCGACATCGCGCAAGCCTCGGCGACCGACTCCACCGAGCATCTTGTCGCCTCGCCGAGCATCTGGATGCCGCGTGTCGCTCGGTCGTCCAATGTGATTCGCGGCCAGAGTTGACTGAGCAACACGTGGTCGATCGCACCTGCTGCCAGCGCCTCCGGCAGGATTCTCGCTGCCCGGGCCGAGAGCAGGGCGTCGAGTCCGGTCCTCGTGTCGGTCAGCTCAGCCGGATCGGCATCGATCACTGCACCAAGGGCATGCGGCTGGATCCGCAGACCATGCACGACCGTTCCCGGCGCAAGGTCGGGCAGGTCGACGCGCGTCGCCGGGCCGACGAACCAGGCACGCCCGTCGTCGCTCACGATGACGTCGCCGCAGTTGTCCGGAAGCACCCGAGCCGGCGGCGCAGATGGGGCAGCCGCGACCTGGCTGGACCACACGCAGCGCACGACATCGGACATGCCGCCAACAGATTGCTCGACATACCAGCCAGTCTCGGAACGGCCGATTTGTTCAAGACTCGGATCGATGCGAGTCGTAGGCTGAGTTCCACGCGTCATTGTGCGGTTCCTCGCACGATCACCGGAGACATCGTCAGGATGACGCTGAATCGGAGGCTCGCGTCAATTCGAACAAGGATCTACCCATGAAGCCACGCATCAATGTCATTACGCTCGCGGTCGAGGATCTGGACCGATCGATCGCGTTCTATCGGGACGGTCTCGGCTGGAAGACGGAAGGTATTGTCGGCACCGAGTTCGACCACGCCGAGGTGGCATTCTTCGAGCTCGCCCACGGCCAACTTCTGTCGCTCTTCCCGAGGAAGAATCTCGTCCACGCGACCGGACTTCCCGACAGCGGCCCGAGTCCGACTGCCTTCAGTCTCGGCTACAACGTGAACGACGTCGCGTCGGTGGACGAGGCAACCGAGCGCGTGCGCGCTACCGGCGCAACGATCGTGAAGGAGCCGCACCACACCGATTGGGGCGGGTACATGTCCTACTTCCAGGACCCGGACGGGCACCTCTGGGAGATCGTTCATGTGCCGTCGCTCGTCGTCGAGGACGATGGCGGCGAATCCTGAGCACCCCACCACATGGTATCCCGCCCTCGCATCGATCGTAGTTTCACCTTGGCCAGTCCCGGAGCTCGAACGGGCCTGCCAGCAAGAGGTGCATCTCCAATGCCTGCACAGTTTGCCGCCATCGGCATCGTCACGAAAGACCTCGCGCGATCACTCGCATTCTACCGCCAGCTCGGTCTCGACATTCCCGAGGGGAGCGAAACCGCCCCGCACGTCGAAGCCCCCCTGCCGGGCGGGCTGCGCCTGATGTGGGACCCGCTGGAAACGGTCCGGTCGTTCGACCCCGACTACCACATGCCCGCCGACGGTCACCGCGTCTCGCTGGCGTTCGAATGCGACTCACCCGCTGAGGTCGACGCGCTGTACGAGCGGCTGACCCGCGACAATCGGGGCGAAAAGGCCCCGTGGGATGCCGCCTGGGGACAGCGATACGCCGTCTTGCTCGACCCGGATGGCAATGGCGTTGACCTCTTCGCACCGCTGGGGTAACAACCGCCATTTCCGGCAGCGGGCTACGTCAGCCCGTCGATCGTGGCATAGCCGATGGTGCCGTTGTAGTTGACCTGCTCGCTGGCGGTCGGGGTGGCGAAGTGCTCCTCGCGCCAGGCTGCCAGGGCCTCGCCAGCGGCCGTCAGGTCCTCGTGCGTGTCCCAGATGTTGATCGCGACTCGCCCGCCTGGCCGTTCGAGCCAGCAGTACAGGATGAACCCCGGCAGGCTCAGGAACAGCGGGATCAGCGTCTCCCGAGCGATGTCAACCGCGGCCTCGATGTCGACACCCGGCGCGGTCGTCTGGTCGCGCATCGTGAACGCAGCGCCGTGCAGGAACGGCGGCAGCTCCGTGGAGGCCCGATCGGTGGTGGCGTACATCCGCACGTGCCCTTCGGCCGACAGCGGCGTCTCGACGACGAAGCGAGGATCGAGCTGGCCGACGTAGTCCTGCACGACATCTACGGAATCCTGGGCCGCTTCCTCGGACTCCATCGTGGCAACGGTGAAGGTGGTGGTGGGGTCTGCATCATCGAACACGAACACATACCCATGAAAGCCCGGCAGCGCGCTGATGGCGGGCAGGTACCTCGCCATGACATCCGGGTAGATCGCCTGGTTGAGCGCGGCGGTTGGCAGTTGTCGCACACGAGCGGTGGCGTAGGCCGGCGCCACGCCCGCATGATCCACAGGGGTGGCCTGACGAGCGCCTGCACCCAGCGCTGGGCCCAGCAGCAGGGCACCGCCCAACGCGGCGCCACCGATGAACGAGCGTCTTGTTGTTCCGGTCATTTGGCATTCCTTTGTTCGCATTCAATCTGAACAGGGACCCTGACGCCAGAGAGAGTCTGTCAGTGGCACATGGTTCAGGTTGGGAAGGCGAGCCAGGTCTGCGCGGAACCTGTCGTCACCCCGGCCTCCTCCATCAACTCAGGGAGAAGCTCGAGGAACGCCTGCGCCGCGGAGAGCGACTCGAAGTCATGCCACACCGTGACGTCGTTCTCGTCATCAACCCCACGGTGGACAGCATCGCCAGTGACGCCCAGATCGGGGCGTCGGGCCGCATTGGCGTCATATGCCTGGCGCCATCGCTGGTAGTCTCCAACCGCATGTCGAATGAACAAGCGCACCATTGCATCCTCCGACGTCACGCATGGTGACTGATGCGTCGACTGCTGATCCCCGCGAGGCCCGCCTGCCCAGG
>JAUIGA010000018.1 GCA_030430125.1 Chloroflexia bacterium
GTCCGAATGCCCGCCACGAGGACGGTCGCGCACTCCCGGGGATAGTTCTTCCCCGGGTCGAACCGTTCGAGCAGAACTCCACCGGCAGGTCCACGAGCTGGATGCCGGTCGCCCCGGGCAGCACGGCGTTGGGGATTGGCTCGCGCACCTCGACCCCGGTGATGCTGACGATCGTCGTCGCCAAGGCCACGCTTTGGCTCTCTCCCGCGATCCTCCCGGAGGCGCTCCTGCGCTACCTGGACTTCAGCGTGCGCACCCCAGCGCCATCGTGGCGCACCATGCTGCAGAATCAGGATTTGGTATCAACGGGCTGGCTCGATTAGCTCGGAGTGTTGGTTGCGTTATGGCGGGCTGCCGTCAGGAATGGCCAAGCGCTGCACCCTGCCCGTATCACACCTCGCCCTGCGTGCCCGGCACCGCATCCGGGTCGATCAACCCCTCCCGCAAGGCCAGGCTCGCCGCCGCGGTGCGCCGGTTGACCCCAAGCTTCGACAGGATGTTGGATACGTGGGTCATCGCGGTCCGCGGCGCGATCGAGAGCTCGTCGGCAATCTCCTTGTCGGACGCCCCCCGCACGAGCAGGGCAAGCACCTCCCGTTCCCGCCGCGTCAACCCCAGCTCCTTCGCTCGCCGGGATGCAACGGCCGGGTCGAATCTGCCCGCCGGCACACCTGCGTGCTCCGGGCCGGTGGTTTTCCCCCGGCCACCGATCTCCCGCGTCAGCGCCAATGCCTCCACAACCGCGTGGTTCAGCCATTGTCGCTGGCCCACCGTGTATTCCCGCTGAAATGCTGGAGCCCCCAGCCGGCGGGTCAGGCTGGCCGTCAAACGCGTCGTTTCTCGCAGGTCGCGGGCAGATTGGCTGCCCCCCTGCTCGGTGCGCACGGCGTGGGTGGCGCCCATCAGTCGCGCCGCCTCTCGATCGAATCCATGCCGCTCGGCCGCCACCGCAATGGCATCGATGACGACCGTCATCATCCGGCGCGACCCCATCTTGTGGAAGGTCTCGAGCGCCCGGCGAAGCTGTTTCATCGATAGCGAGATCGTGCCATTCGCGAGATTGAGCTGCCCCAGCCCCAGCATCATAAGCGCCAGACTGTACACATCGTCCAGCTGGGCCTGGTACTCCAGTCCCTCATCGAACCAGGCCTGGGCGCGATCGTACTCATCCCGATACAGGGCAACCATGCCAAGGGAATAGCAGCTGAACGCCATGCCGCGCAGATTGCCGATGTCACGACGGCGATTGAGCGCCTCGGAGAAATAGGTCTCGGCGATGTCGTATTTCCCCTCGTCAACGGCGAGATCACCGAGATTGGAGAGGGTGTTCGGCATGGCGAGCTGGTCGCCACCATCCCGGCGCATGGCGAGGCTTTCCTCCAGCGCTGCGCGGGCCGCGTCGGTCTTGCCCTGGAAGATGTACAGCAATCCCAGGTTGTTGAGCTCGGTCGCGATACCGTCGCGGTAGCCAACCGAGCGATAGATGTCCAGGCTCTCCTGATACTGCTCGGCTGCCGCTCCGTGATCGCCAAGCTCCAGTCGCAGATTGCCGAGATGATTGAGCGCCTCGGCTTCCTGCATGGCGGGGAGCTCCACATCGCGCCGGCAGGCAAGCGCCTGCTCCAGCCAGCGCGCGCCCTCCACCACCTGCCCCCGCGTGAGCCAGTACCGCCAGACGCTGGAGGCGAGCTCGACACCGATCTCACCGAATTCGGCGGGGTGATCGATCGCCAGCTGCAGGGCCTGACGCAGGTTGCCCAGCTCGAGATCCAGCCGGCCCAGCCAGATACGTTGCTCGGGACCCACCAGGCGCTCCTCCACGTCATGGAGATACCGGTGGAGGAAGCGGAGCATGCGGATCCGCATCAAGGTCACGCCGTTTGCCTGCGCCAACGCGTCGCGCCCGAATTCCTGGATGGTGAGCATCATGCGGAACCGGACGTCATCCTCCATACCGGTCATCACCTGGAGGATGCTCTTGTCCACAAGGGATTCGAGATGATCGAGGACGTTGGGGAGCGCCTCCGGAAGGGTGGGCGGTCCATCCCGAGGCACAACGAATTCCAGCTCGTCGGCGGTCACCGCCTGGCCGACCACCGCCTCGGCGGCCTCAAGCGAGAAACTGCCGCTGAACACCGAGACCCGGCGAAACACCGCCCGTTCGCCCTCGCTCAGCAGGTCGTAACTCCAGGCGATGGCGTTGCGCATGGTCTGCAGACGATCCGGCTGGTCTCGTGGCCCACCGGTCAGCAGCCCGAGCCGATCGTCGAGGCGCCCTTCAAGCGCCGGCAGCGAAAAGAGCTTGGTTCTCGCCGCCGCCAGCTCGATGGCCAGCGGCAATCCGTCGAGCAGCGTGGTGATGCGTGCGACGATCTCCATCATCTCGTCGGACGGGGCAAAGGCGCGATGGGCGGCGCGGGCGCGCTCGATGAACAGCTCTACCGCCGGGTAGTCGCCGATGCCGCGACCGCCGCGTTTTGCCGCGTCGAGTGGCGGTGTCTCCAGCGAGCTCACGGCGTACTCGCGTTCGCCGACCAGGTGCAACGGCATGCGGCTGGTGATCAGGAAGGTGATGCCTGGGCACTCGTTCATCAGGTGGGAAACGGTGGTCGCCGCCGAAACGACCTGCTCGAAGTTGTCGATCAGCAGGAGCAACTGTCGATCGCCAACCGCCCGCACCAGGCGAGCCATGATGGAATCGGCGCCGGCCTCGGTGATACCGAACGCCCGGGCAATGGCGGGCAGCACAAGCTCGGACGAGGTGGTCGACGCCAGGTCGACGGTCACCACCTGATCCGGATACTCGTCCTGCAACTGCCCGGCCACGTGCAGCGCAAGGCGTGTCTTGCCAACCCCCCCAGGCCCCGTGAGCGTAACGATGCGCACTTCCCCGCGCAGGAGCAGCGCGGAGATCGCGTTCACATCACGCTCCCGGCCAAGCAGGCTGGTCAGGTGCTGCTGTGGCGAAAGCCGATACATCCAGGTTCCGACACCCAACGGCGACCCAGCCAGTCGCCATAGAGCGATACGAGCCCGAAGCCCCCAAAGTCCGTGCAGGGATTACCGGCGCGGATCCCCTCCTCCACACCAGCAATGCCCATTTGGATATAGCCCTATTGTACTGGTTCACGAGGATTTGGGTACTGGCCACCGCAGCGATCATGGCACGCTGTCGCTATACCGGGGTCACCGTCGTCGCGGGCGATCCGCAAACACCTGTCCCGTGTCACCGCAGCACCACCGTCGCCAGCACGATCAACACTCAGGAGCATGCATCCATGATCCACCTGACTCGTCGCGCCCTGATCGGGACCACCATTGGATACACCCTGGCAGCAAGCGGCCTCGCCGCCAACCGCGCTGGCGCCCAGGTGACGTCACCACCGGCATGGCCCGGTGCCCAATGGCCGCGCGCCCTCCCCGCCGAGCTGGATATCGCCCCCGCCCTGCCCGACGTGCTGGCTGCCGCGGCGTCGGCCGCCCCGAGCGTCACCGGGGTGGTGGTCACCCGTCACGGCGCGATTGCCACCGAGTACTTCGCGGACGACTGGAGCGCGAACGACCCGATCGATATCCGGTCCTGCACCAAGAGCTTCGTCAGCGCGCTTGTGGGCCGCGCCAGGCACGACGGGTTGTTGCCGAATCTCTCGGTAACCATCGGCGAACTCATTCCGGAGCGAATCCCCGCCGAAGCCGACCCTGCCGTGGCGGACATCACGCTCTGGAGCCTGCTGACCATGACGTCGGGGCTCTCGTGGGACTGGCAGACCGACTACCAGCGCATCGAAGCTGCCGAGAACCCGGTCGAATACGTCCTCAGCCGGCCGATCATCGCGCCGCAGGGACAGGTGTACGCCTACAACAGCGGAGGATCGCACCTCATCGGTCTGATGGTCGCGGCGGCAGCCGGCATGCCCCTGGAGGAGTACGCCGAGGAAGCGCTGTTCGCGCCGCTGGGTATCACTGTTCACGGCTGGCGTCGCTACCCGCAGGGCGAGGTGATCGGCGGCTACGGGCTCCAGATCGTCCCATACGACATGGCGCGCCTGGGGTATCTCTACCTGCGCCGCGGCGTCTGGGCGGATGACCGGCTGATCGCCGAGGAGTACATCGAGCAGAGCACGATCGCGCAGAGCGCCGGCGACCCCACCGGCGGCGAGCCGTACGGCTACCAGTGGTGGATCAGCAACGCGACAGGGTACAACGCGTTCTACGCGCTCGGTTACGGCGGTCAGTACATCTACGTCGTGCCGGCGCTCGACCTGGTGGTGGTCGTCGCGGTTGGGGACATCAGCGTGCCGCTGTCGTTTCCGCGGCCGATCATCGAGCAGACCATCGTGCCGCTGGTGTACTGACCGCAGGAAAATGGCCGCTTCCTCCAAAATCCTTTGGGGCGCTACCCGACCCCCAACCGGTAGGGGTCGTCCTTGCCGGCGCATGCCACGTCGCTTACCGAATGGTGCGCAGCCGGCAATAGTGTTCCGCCGTCGTGCACCGCAACGATCGGGTGATGTGAGCGGAAATCTTCGATTGGTTCAACCCAACCCCAGGCAACCAGGCGAATGCGATAGAGTGGAATCACAAAGGAGGACGAAGACCCGGGTCGACGACCGGCGCGAGGTGGCGACATGGATAGCTCTCTGCTGCTGACAATGCTCATCCTGGCTGCATTGTTCGTGATCACAACGAAAATCCAGTCAGCGGACCCAGGCACGCCCTGGAGCTGGGAGTCGATCCTGCATGCCATTCGGACAGGCTTCGGCGCGACGGAATCCCCGAGTCCTCGCTCGCCGGATTACTACGCCGCCAACCTGCCGGACTCCTGGCCAATTCGCACCTCGCTCATCACTGCGAGCGAGGAGCTTCAGGCCATGCGGCGGACCCTGACCTCCGCGCACGCCGTTCGCCTGCCTGGCCACCTCATCCACTCGTACGATCAAAACATGAAGCAGGCCGCGCGGCTGCTCAACCGGAACGGCGAGCGCGTCGTGCAGGCGGCGCGGACCGGGCCAGTCTCCCCGCAGCTCGACGAAGCGCTGACGCGCAAGCAGCGCGGCATCGAACGCCTGCTGGAAGCGCTGCAGCTTGCCCGCGGCAGTCTCGCCGCCGTCATCGTCACCGGGCTGGAGGACCAACGCGACCTCGACCGCGTCACGGTCAGCCTCGAAGCCTGGTCGGAGGCGCTCAGCGAAATATCCACCGACACCGCCCGCGACAGGCTGCCGACGTCGATCGGCGACGGCCGGGCGTGACCTCTCCTCCACGACGCGCCGGCAGAGCGCCATCGCGACAAATGCCGTCAAGTCCTGTATGGTAGTTATGCACAACAGCCCGCTGGGCAAAATGAAGAGCCGACTGTATCAGGAGGATCCATCATGATTCGTCGATCTTCGGCAGGTCGCTTCCAGCATTCCGGTATCTCGCGTCGATCGCTCATGCAGGGCGCGGGAGGACTCAGCCTCGCGACCTACCTGGGCACCCGCGCAACGGGGACCGGCGCGGCAACCCTGGTCCAGGCGACACCCACCACCGATATCTCCGGCACGTCGCTGAGCATCCTTCAGTGGTCACACTTCGTTCCATCCTTCGACGAATGGTTCCCGACCTTCCTGCAGGAATGGGGCGACGCAAACGGCGTTACCGTCCAGGTCGACATGATCAATACGGCAGACGTACCCGCCACGTTCGCCGGCGAGATCAGCGCCGGCTCCGGCCACGACATCGTCGAGCACATCGCCTCGCTGCCGCAGTACGAGAACAGCGTGCTCGACATGACGGACCTCGTCGCCGAGGCGACCGCCCGCCATGGCGAGCAGCTCCCGATGGCGAAGGCCAACTCCTTCAACCCGACAACGAACAAGTACTACGGGTTCTGCCACGGCTATGCGCCGGACCCGGCCAACTATCGCAAGAGCCTGTGGGAAACCGTCGGGCTCGACACCGGACCCACCACCTTTGACGAGCTCCTCGAGGGCGGCACCCAGATCTGGAACGAGCAGGGTGTCCAGATGGGCATCGGCATGTCGCAGGAGATCGATTCGCAGATGGCCGCCCAGGCCATGATGTGGGCCTTCGGCGCGGGTATCCAGGACGAGAACGAGAACGTCACCATCAACAGCCCCGAGACGATCGAGGCCGTGAACTACATGAAGACCCTGTTCGAAAGCGCGATGACCCCGGAGGTGTTCGGCTGGAACGCCGCCAGCAACAACCAGTTGCTGGTGGCCGGTCAAGCCTCGTACATCCTGAACTCGATCTCCGCCTACCGCACCGCGCAGGAGCAGCAACCGGACGTCGCCGCGGACATCTTCCTCAGCCTTCCGCTCGAGGGACCGGCCGGTCCCGATCGCGCGCTGGCGCATGGCCACGCGGTGTTCACGGCGATGATCCCGACCTACGCCGAGAATCCGGATACGGCGATGGAGTTCCTGCTGCACCTGACAGCCAACTACCAGGCCGCCGTGGACAACAGCAAGTTCTACAACTTCCCCGCCTTCCCGGATACCTTCCCCGGCCTGACCGACGACGGCGGGCCGCTGGACAACGACCCGTATGGCTCGGAGCCGCCCGACAAGCTGGCGACACTCAAGACGGCGAACGACTGGACCGTCAACCTCGGCTGGCCCGGCCCGGCCAACGCGATGATCGGCGAGTGCTTCAACACCTTCGTCCTCTCCGACATGATGGCCAAGGCCGCCCGCGGCGACATGTCCCCTGAGGATGCCGTGGCCGAGGCGGAAACCACGCTGAACGCCATCGCCGAGAACTGGCGAGCCGAGGGGCTGATGGGCGGCGGCCAGTAGGGCACGTCGTGAGGACGGCACGTTGTGACGTCACCCTGAGCCGGCAAGGCGCGCAAGCGCCGTCGTCGTGTCGAAGCAAGGGTCCCCCCCGGCTGCCACGCACCTCCCATGGGAGGTGCGTGGCAGTCCCGGCGAAGCCGCAAAAGGACGCGATGGGAGAAGGCTGGCGACAACCTCACGACATCCGCGATGCGGCAGCCACGCTGCCGAGCGCTTCGCGCGGGGCCCCCTCGGCAAGCTCGGGGTGACGATAATGTGTGGGGCGTTGTCTCATGAAGCATCCCACGTTTCGCACAGATCGGGACACCATGGCACGAGTCGAAACGCGCAACCTGGTCAAGCAATTCACTGCATCCGGTGCGCCGGCGGTCAACGGCATCAGCCTCCAGACAACGGACGGCGAGTTCCTCGTCCTGCTCGGCCCGTCGGGCTGCGGCAAGACCACCCTGCTGCGCATGATCGGCGGGCTGGAAAAGCCGACCTCCGGCGACATCCTCATCGGCGACCGGGTTGTCAACGACCTTCCGCCGCGCGCGCGACAGATCGCCATGGTCTTCCAGAGCTACGCCCTGTACCCGCACATGAACGTCCGCAACAACATCTCCTTCCCGCTCAAGGCGGCGAAGCTGGACAAGGCGGCCATCGAGCAGAAGGTGCAGTGGGCCTCCAGCATCCTCGGCATCGACCAGCTGTTGGACCGCAAGCCGCGCCAGCTCTCCGGCGGACAGCGCCAGCGCGTCGCCCTCGCGCGGGCACTGGTGCGCGAGCCGAATGTTTTCCTGCTCGATGAGCCGCTCTCCAACCTCGATGCCCAGCGCCGCGCCTCCGCCCGGGACGAGCTGCAGGTCTTCCAGCACGAGATCGGCACGACCACCATTTACGTCACACACGATCAGGTCGAGGCCATGGGGCTTGGCGACCGCATCGCGGTCATCAACGACGGGACGATCCGACAGCTCGGCACCCCACACGAGATCTACGAGGATCCGGCCGATACCTTCGTCGCGACCTTCCTCGGGTCGCCGCCGATGAATCTCGTCGAGCGGGACGGCGACCTGGTCGGCTTCCGGCCGGAAGCGGTCGAGCTCGTCCCCCCGGAGCACGGCGACGCCAGCAGCTGGCTCCACCTCACGCTGGCCGAGGCCCGGGAGGAGTACCTCGGTTCGGAGAAGCTGATCTACGGCGAAATCGACGGCGTGCGCGTGGTGGCACGCGTCCACGCCGGCACACCGATGCCGGCGCACGAGGGCGGCAAGATACCAATCACAGTGAATCGCGCCGCGCTGCGCATCTTCGACAAGGACAGCGGCCTGCGCCGGCAGCCGGCAAGCGACAGCGTCTCGGCCTCGCCGGCCGAGGAGGCTTCCGCATGAGCGCGACGACAACCAGGGACGAGCGCTACCTGATGGACCGCGACCGGGTGCTGGGGCCGCTCTTCCTGCTGCCGGCCGTGGTGTACATCCTCGCGCTGGTCGGGTTGCCACTCGTGCTCGCGGTGCTGTATGCCTTCAGCGATGTCACCGTCGCCGACCCGCGCATCTCCGGCCGCGACGACTTTGTCGGGTTCGACAACTTCCGGGCAATCTGGAGCGACAACGTCTTCCGCAAGGCACTGCGCAACACGGTAGTCTTCACCCTGATCTCCCAGGTGATCGTGCTCCTGCTCGCGAACATCCTCGCGATGGTGCTTTCCGCCGATTTTCACGGCAAGCGCCTCGTGCGTTTTCTCGTGTTGCTGCCATGGACAACTCCGGTGGCGCTCGGCGTGCTCGGCTGGTTCTGGATGCTCGATTCCGTCTACAGCCCCATCGACTGGATGATGCGAGAGGTTGGGTTGCTGGGGCCGGATACGCCGTTTGGACCAGCCCGCAACATGTACTGGCTCGGCACCACCCACCTGGCGCAGGGCGCGGTGATCCTCGTGCATGTCTGGCGCACGCTGCCGCTGGCAACCGTGATCCTGCTGGCGGGGCTCACCGCCATCCCGCAGGACATCCGCGACGCCGCCGATATCGATGGCGCGGGATTCTGGCGCCAGCTCTTCTATATCCGCCTGCCGCTGCTGCTGCCGATCATGGCCGTGGCGCTGTTGTTCGCGATCATCTTCGCCTTCACCGACCTGACGATCGCGCTCGTGCTGACACGCGGCGGACCGGTGAATGACACGCAGGTGCTCGCCTCGTGGGCGTACTTCAAGGGAATCCAGGGTGGGAACCTGGCCCAGGGGGCCGCGATCGCGTTGTTCCTGCTGCCGGTGCTCGTCGCGATCGCGATTGCCATGCTGCGGCTCGCCCGTCGCGCTGGCGAGGAGACAGCCTGAGCCATGGCCACGACCACCGCTTCCGCTACCGAAACCCACACCGAGCAGGCGGGCCGCAACCGTGGCCAACGCGTGCTTGGACGCGTGGTGCTCTATGTCGTGGCCACAGGCTTTGCCTTGTTCGCTGCCCTTCCGTTCGCGTGGATGGTGCTGACCACCTTCAAGGCGGACAGCGATCTCTACCGCCCCGCCAACAATCCGTTCGTGTACAACGACCCGCCGACCTGGCACAACATCAACCTGCTGTGGAACGATACATCGTACCCCACGTTCATTCTCAACACCCTGCTCGTCGCCGTCGTGGTTGTCCTGATCACCATTGCGGTCGTGGTTCCGGCCGCCTACGCTCTCACGCGCCTAACGGGCCGGTGGGGCGAGAGCCTGGGTATCCTGATCTTCCTGGTGTACCTGGTGCCGCCAACGCTGCTGTTCATCCCGCTCACCGGCGTCGTCGCCGACCTCGGCCTGCAGAATTCGAAGTGGGCGATGGTGCTGGTCTACCCGACCTTCACGATCCCGTTTTGCACCTGGCTGCTGATGGGGTTCTTCCGCGGCGTGCCGTGGGAGATCGAGGAGCAGGCGATGATCGACGGCTACAGCCGCATCCAGGCGATCTGGAAGACCGTGCTGCCGGTGTCGCTGCCGGGCATCCTGACCGTGGTGATCTTCTCGTTCACGCTGTCGCTGCACGAGTTCGTCTACGCGCTGGCGTTCGTGCAGTCGTCGGACCAGAAGACGGTCAGTGTCGGGGTATTCACCGAGCTGATCCGCGGTGATGTGTTCTTCTGGCAATCGCTGATGGCCGCGGCGGCGCTGGTCGCCTTCCCGGTGGCGCTGCTGTACAACTACTTCCTCGATCGCTTCATCGCCGGCTTCACCCTCGGCGCGGTCAAGGGGTAAAACGGGCTCAGGAACGCCCGTTGCGATCTCGTGTACGGGAGGGGCTTGTCCCCTCCATCGTCTCATCTGGACTTCCTCAGGAGAAGGCACAAGGTACTCCAGCCGGACGAAGTTCTGTTCCTCCGCTGATTGCGCCTGGCTGGATTCGCCCGATCGTACAATTACCCGGCAACCCCTTGTCCGCCGCTGCTTCCGGCAAGTACATTTCGCATGTCATCGCGCCGGTCGATCGCCCCCCGATCGTCCTCCGGCGACGTTGATGCAACAGCTGTCCGTCCTCTCGCTACTGTCTGCATCCTCCGCTGAGTTGTCGCCTCATGCCTGCCATACGATTCCCCCGCACCCTCTCGTACCATGTCGCGCTTGCCCTCCTGTTCGCCACCAGCGGCATCATGTGGGGGGTGTGGATCGCACGCATTCCCGGAATCTCCGCGAATCTCGACCTCACGCGCACCCAGCTCGGCGTCGTGCTGCCCGCCTTCTCGGTCGGCGCGCTGATCGCCTTCCCCGTCGCCGCCAGCGTGTCGACCCGGCTCGGCAGCCGCTCGGCGATTCGCGTCTTCGGCGTCGCCCGCGCCCTCCTCTTCCCCGCCCTCGCGCTGGCGCCGGACGCAATCACGCTCGCGATCGCGCTCGGCCTGGCAGGGTTCGCCCACGGCGCCCTCGATATCTCCCTCAATGCGCAGGGTGTCGAGATCGAACGCCGCACCACCGGCTCGATCCTCTCCCGCGCGCACGGGTCGTTCAGTCTCGGCGCGCTCGTCGGCTCCGCCGGCGCCGGACTCGCCGCCCAGGCCGGTTTCGGGTTGCCCCTGCAGTTCGCGCTACCGGGCGTATGCGCCGCCGCCGCGTTCTTCCTGATCAGCCCGAGGCTCATCGACGATGAGGCTGTCGCGACCCCCGCGATTCGCCGGCTCGAAACGAAGCGCAAATGGCGCGGCTTTGGGCTGCCGCCTCGGGCCCTGTGGGCGCTCGGCGCGATCGCATTCGTCACCGGCATTGCCGACGAAGCGATTGCCGATTGGTCGACACTCTTCATCCGGCAGGACCTCGGCGGCGCTCCGATCGTCGCTTCGCTCGCCTATTCCATCTATTCACTCGCCATGCTGATCGGGCGGTTCTCCGGCGACCGTATCAGTGCCCGCCTGGACGCTCGCCGCATCCTCCAGATTGCCGGCGCCATGGGCGCGACCGGACTGCTCTTCGGCACCGTGCTCAACACACCGCTGGCGATGCTTGCCGGTATCGCGATCGTCGGTCTCGGGTTCAGCGCGATCTACCCCACCCTCTATCGCCTCGCCGGCACCACACCGGATATCTCGCGGGCGAAGGGGCTCGCGACGATTGCCACCATCGCCTACGTCGGATTTCTCGCCGGCCCCCTGATCATCGGCCCGCTCGCCAACGCCACTTCGCTGCGGATGACGCTGATCGGCGTCGGCATGTTGTGCCTCCTGCTTCCGGTACTCGGCCGTCCTCAGCGCGAACCGGAGCACACCGTCGCCGAACCGGTGCCGACCATCGATCTCAAGCACCCGCCAGAGCCACACCCGTACAGCCTCTAGGGATCGGCGCCGAGTTGCCGTATCCTGCCTGTGTGCCGCCGAGCCGTGGGACACACGAGCCAATCCTGGTGACGCATCGATGGTGATACTCGGTATTCTTCGCACACTGTGGCTTCGTCCAGGCGACCCGCCCGCCGAGCGGGCACTCAGCGCCATCGCGCTCGTGTTCCTGATCAACGGCACCATCCTCAGCAGATGGATCTCCCGCATCCCCGCCATCACCGAGCGACACGGACTGGGCAAGAGCGAAATCGGCCAGCTGATTCGTGCCAACCACCAGTGGCAAGATGAACGACAGGCAAGAGGAGAGATCATGACGGCGTGGAATCAGGAGTCGTTCGAGGAAGCGGTACGGCAGGCTGCAAAGAGCCTGTCCGAGGGTGGCGTACCCGTCGGATCGGCGCTGGATATCGACGGCTCGCTCGTGGCCAGCGGGCACAATCGCCGGGTGCAGGACGGCGACCCGATCGCCCACGGCGAGATGTCGTGCCTGCGCGCGGCGGGTCGCCAGCGGAGCTATCGCGATGCCGTGCTCTACACGACCCTGGCACCCTGCGCGATGTGCGCCGGCACGATCATCCAGTTCGGCATCCCCACCGTGGTGGTCGGCGAGTCGGAGACCTTTCCCGGCGAGCTTGAGTGGCTGCGCTCGCGCGGTGTCGACGTGATCGAGCTGGACGATGACCGCTGCAAGCGGCTGATGTCCGAGTTCCAGGAACGCTACCCCGAGGTCTGGGCCGAGGATATCGGCGAGGTGTAATGTCCAGGCTCGGGAAACCGCTTCGCGATCCCACCATCGCGCCGACCCGGCATGTCTGTTGCAAGTTCGTCGTGAGCGTCAGGATTGGCCATCAACCGTCAGCACAATGGCTGTCATCCGTCGATTGGGCCGCACGCAGGGCGAGCCCATTCGGTCCGGGCTTCCTTGTCCGTTGATCGTTCACCGCAACGATGGCAAACCCGACCGAAGCAAGAGAAATACGGACCGGACATTCCGCCTGAAAGGCGAGAATATCCGGGGGATTCTTCCGCCGCTCGGCGCTGTCGCGCCTCGTTCGGCGTCAGAATGACAACCGTTTCGTTGGGTACCGTGCACGTTACGTGATGTGGACCACGCATGCGCGGCCCGTGGTGGTGTTCGTCGTTGCAGCACGCACGAGGTCGGCGCTATGTCCTTGCAGCGAGCGCGTCGGCGGTTGCGCGGGCCAGCTCGCTGAGACGCTCGGGATCCTCGACGACATCCTCGGGGATAACCAGGTGCGGCTTCGCGTTCCGATACGGTGATCCTTCCGACGCATCAGGCAGCAACACCCGCCCGGCATCGGTGATCTTGAGGTAGAGCTGGTCGTTGCTGATGACCCCGACGAACGTCTCGCGGCAGTAGACGCCGTACTCACCGAACATCTTCTTCGCGCGAACGACATTGCCCCGCGACATTTGCTCGACGATGTAATCGACGGTCGATTGATCGGATGCCATGGCACGCCTCGTGGTTGATCGAACAGTCCTGTGGGCTGTCGGGAGCACACAAGGTGCTCCCCTGCGATTGGAAGGCCCCTTGACGGTCTCATTCGTCCCAGACGAGCGAAGCCCCCTTGCGATAGTCGGTGACGCGGCTCTCGAAGAAATTCTTCTCCTTGCCGAGATCGATCGTCTCGCTCATCCACGGGAAGGGATTCCGCGCGCCATACTGGCGGGGGAGCCCGATGCGCTCCAACCGGCGGTCCGCGATGTGGCGAACGTACTCCTCGAACAACTCCGCGTTCAGACCCATCACGCCGTTGGGCAGGCAATCCCGCGCGTACGCTTCCTCCAGTGTCACGGCGTGCCGGATGCGCTCCAGCAGTCGCTCGCAAAGCTCCGGGGTCCACAGCTCCGGGTTCTCCGCCTTGATCCCGTTGATCATGTCGATGCCGAAGTTCAGGTGCACCGTTTCGTCCCGCAGGATGTACTGGAATTGCTCGCCGATGCCGGTCATGCGGTTCTGCCGGTGGAACGAGAGCATCATCGCGAACCCGGCGTAGAAGAAGATGCCCTCCATGATCACATAGTAGCCGACGAGATTCTCCAGAAACTGCTGCGCGCCCTCGGTTGTTGTCGTGGTGAAATCCGGCTCGACCAGCGCCGCCGTGAGCGCCATCTCGAACTCGTCCTTGGCGGCGATCGACGGGATGTCATGGTACATGCCGAACACCTCGCGCTCGTCCAGCCCGAGACTTTCGACGATGTAGTGGAAGGTGTGCGTGTGGATCGCCTCCTCGAACGCCTGGCGCAACAGGTACTGGCGGCACTCGGCGTTGGTGACGTGCCGAAAGATCGCCAGCGTGAGATTGTTGGCCACCAGGCTCTCCGCGGTCGCGAAGAACCCGAGGTTGCGCATGATCACCAGGCGCTCGTCGGCCGTCAGGTCCTTCGAGTGCCAGAGGGCGATGTCGGCGGCCATGGGCACCTCGCTCGGCATCCAGTGGTTGGCGCAGCCATTGAGATAATGCTCCCAGGCCCAGTCGTACTTGAGCGGCATGAGCTGATTCACATCGACGGTGTTGCAGTTGATCAGGCGCTTGTCGTCGGCGTTCGACGTCGTCGCGCCGGTGATTGCCGGGGCGAAGTCAGAGGTTTCGATCGCGGTCATGGTTGCATTTCCTCAAATTGATCATTTTGGATGCCGGGTGCCGCCCCGCGGGCGGCGGGGCCGGGACAAGCCCGGCCCGTACACGACCTGTCTCCCGCAGGCGAAGTCGATACGGAACTACTGGCAGGCCTCGCAGATCATGTCCTCGAAATCGTCCGCTGGTGGCTCCGGGTCGGCGCGGTCGACCGCGATGTCGGCCGAGGCGCTCTTCGACTTCATCCAGCGGGGCTGGATGCCGTAGCGATTGACATCGAGGGTCGATTTCTCCGCCTGCGTCGCGCCGCGGGAGCGCAGGTAGTAGGTCGTCTTCAACCCCTTGCGCCAGGCGAGCCGGTACATCTCCTGCAGCGCCTTGCCGCTGGCGCCGGCGATGTAGAGATTGAGCGACTGCCCCATGTCGATCCACTTCTGGCGACGGGCCGCGCACTCGATCAGCCAGGACGGATCGATCTCGTAGGCGGTCGGGTATCGCTCGCGGATATCGGCCGGAATCCGCTCGATCGACTGGATGGAGCCGTCGAAGTACTTGATCTCGTCGAGCATGGCGGCGTCCCACAGGTCGCGGTCGCGTAACTCGCGCACCAGGTACTCGTTGACGACCGTGAACTCGCCGGAGAGATTGCTCTTGACGAAGAGGTTGCCGAAGAGCGGCTCGATCGACTGCGACACGCCCTGGATGTTGGCGATGGTCGCCGTCGGGGCGATGGCCATCACGTTGCTGTTGCGCATGCCGTGCCGCGCGACCGTTTCCCGCACCGGCGTCCAGTCCAGGGTTGTCGTACGGGGCACGTCGATGGATTCGCCGCGCTCATCCGCCAGCAGGTCGATGGTGTCGATCGGCAGCAGGCCGCGATCCCATTTCGAGCCGGAGTACGACGCATACGCGCCACGCTCGGCGGCGAGATTCGCCGATGCCGTGATCGCGTGCCAGGAGATCAGCTCCATCGACCGGTCGGCAAATGCCACCGCGGCGTCCGACGCGTAGGAAACACCCATCATCGACAACGCGTCCTGGAAGCCCATCAGCCCCAGTCCGATCGGCCGGTGACGCCCGTTGGATTTCGCCGCCTCCGAAATCGGGTAGTAGTTGATGTCGATGACGTTGTCGAGCATCCGGATCGCTGTCTTCACCGTGGCGCCGATGCTGTCGGCGTCGAGCTGGCCATCGCGCATGTGCGTGACCAGGTTGATCGACGCCAGGTTGCAGACGGCCACCTCGTCATCGGCGCTGGTGTTGAGCAGGATCTCGGTGCAGAGGTTCGAGCTGTGCACGACCCCGGCGTGATCCTGTGGGCTGCGGATGTTGCTCGGATCCTTGAATGTCACCCACGGGTGGCCGGTCTCGTAGAGGCTGGTCAGCACCCGCCGCCAGAGGTCGATGGCGCGGATCGACTTCGCGCTGGCGATCTGCCCCTTCCGCGCACGCGCCTCGTACGCCTCGTAGCGGACGCGAAACGCGGCGCCATACAGGTCGTGCAGGTCCGGCACGTCGGCGGGGCTGAACAGCGTCCACTCGCCATCCTGCGCAACCCGCTGCATGAAGAGATCGGGAATCCAGACAGCGGTGTTCATGTCGTGGGTACGACGGCGGTCGTCGCCGGAGTTCTTTCGCAGGTCGAGAAACTCCTCAATGTCGGCGTGCCAGGCTTCGAGATAGGCGCAGACGGCACCCTTGCGCTTGCCGCCCTGATTGACCGCGACGGCGGTGTCGTTGACCACCTTGAGGAACGGGATCACCCCCTGGCTGCGACCGTTGGTGCCCTTGATGTGGCTGCCCAGCGAGCGTACCTGCGTCCAGTCGTTGCCGAGACCGCCGCTCCATTTGGAAAGCAGCGCGTTGTCGCGCACGCCCTTGAAGATGCTCTCGAGGTCATCGGCGATGGTCGTCAGGTAGCAGGAGGAAAGCTGCGGGTGCCGGGTACCGGCGTTGAACAGCGTCGGGCTGGAGGAACACAGATGGAAGGTCGACAGCGCATCGTAGAACTCGATCGCGCGAGCCTCGCGCTGGCCCACTGGCTCCGCCAGGGCAAGCCCCATCGCCACGCGCATCCAGAAGACCTGCGGCAGCTCGATCCGGCGCCCCTCGACATGGATCAGATAGCGATCGTAGAGGGTCTGCAGGCCGAGGTAGCGGAACTGCAGGTCGCGCTCCGGCCCCAGCGCGGCGGCGAGACGCTCCAGATCGAACGTGGCCAGTGCGTCGTCATAGACCCCGGCGTCGACGCCGGTGGTGATCGCATCCAGGAACGCATCGCGGTAGGTGGCGGCCGCGTCGGCGACCATCACTCGCCGGCCGGCGACCTCGGAGTAGACCGATCGCAGCAGCGCGCGAGCAGCGACGAAGCTGAAGGCCGGGTCGGTCTCGATCCTGGCGCGGAACGCAAACACGATCGCGCGATCGAGCTCGGCGACGGTCATGCCGGGATGCATCATGGCGATGACATCCTGCTCGACCGCGTCGGAGTCGATGCCGGCACTGTCGTCACCACTCACCGCATCGGAAATCCAGGACCGAAGCACCGCACGGTGTACGGCGAGGGTGCCGCCGTCCCGGTCACGGAGGCGCAGCACCACCTCCTCACGGGTCCGGGCACGCGCCTCGCGATAGAGGATGTAGCGCCGGGCCACGGCAAACGCGCCGGCGGCCATCAGCTGGCGTTCGACCTCATCCTGCACCTGTTCGACATGCACCGGCGGCTCGTCGTCTCCGGTCGCCGGCAACGCCGCGATCACGGCGTCGGCGATGTCGGTGATGCGCTGGAGCGTTCGTTCCGGCATCGGGTCTGGATACGGCGCGCCGATCTCGGCGCGGAACGCCATCTCGATCGCGTGCGCAATACGCTCGCGGTCGAACGGAGCGGCGTGGCCGTCGCGCTTGGTTACCCGAAACGGCGCGTCAATTGCGATACTGCGTTCGGCTAGTTCGGACATGAACACATCCCTCGTGGTTCATTGCGCGGGTACAATCAGCCCCGCGCGAACGACATCACGCACCGATCCGGCGGCATCGAGGGATGGGATGGAAGGGGGAGCGGCAACCGAACTGGACCAACATGATGCAGCGTTGCCGATTCCGCCCGCGCAACCTCGCCCGCGAAGGTTACCGGTTCGATGTCCGTGTCCAGCGACACGGCCTGCTGGCGAGTATTCGGGCTCGGGGGCGAAAGGGCGTTTCTGGACCCTGCCTACTGACCGTCGCTTCCCAACGCCAGGTGACGTCAGTGCTGAGTGACGGCGGTCGTTCCCCCATACCGCTGCGGGGCAGCTCCGGCATCTCACCGGATTCCAACTTGCGTCGAAACCACAAGATGTTGTGGTCGCGAACCAGCAGGACCACCAGCCTACCGCGCCCCGCAGCGCGTGTCAAGAGTGTCCGTACATTGCCGTCCACGTGTTAGCCTGACAGGCGGCACCACGACGCCACGATGCCCCGGCGATCGCGCGTCGGTGTCCGCGAGGCAGTCACGATCCTCACTGGTTAGGTATCATTGCCGTTATGACGAAACGACGCCGCACCGCCAAACCCACCCCGTCGACCTCCACCGCGATCGTCCTTACCCGCTCGGCCGAGGAAGAGGCCTGGCACGACCTACAGGTCACGATTCGCAAGAGGCGATTGCGCATCCGCAAGCTCCAGCAGGAAATCCGGCCACTCGAGGAGGCGCTTGCCCGCTTCGAGCGGAACTACCGCGTCCAGCTTGGTGGTCTGCAGGAGGAACTGCGCCGGCTCCGCGCCGAGTCGCACACGCTGCAGCATCGGGCCGAGCGCATCCACGCCCGGATTGCCTCCGACCCGCTCGACGAGTTGGGCGATCTCTTCTCGCCGGAGGAGCTGGAGGAGATCGGCAAGTTCTTCAACTTCGACATCCCCGACTCGTGGTTCCAGCAGAACGAGCAGGATCCGACCGCCGACCCGGGCGACCCGGATTTCGACGACGAGCACTTCGATGCCTCCGGTGACGGTTGGCACCGAATCGAGCAGCCCGAACAGCGACGGCGTGGCCATGCCCGTCTCGACGAGTTGAAGGCGCTTTACCGGTCGCTGGCGCGCCGGTTCCACCCCGACTTGTGCACCGATGCCGTCGATGCCGCCTACCGGCACGAATGCATGCTCCGCGCCAACGACGCCTGGCAGCAGGGCGACCTGGATTCGCTGCAGGAGCTGGCGGACGAGACCGAGCGACTCGCGCCGGACTGGCGGGCGTGGACGTGGCGACGTCGCCTGCAATCGGCACGACGGGAGAACGACCGCATCACGCGGCAGATCAGCAGGCTGAGACGGCGGCTCAAGGATCTGCGGACAAACGAGACGTTCCCGCTTTGGTCAA
>JAUIGA010000285.1 GCA_030430125.1 Chloroflexia bacterium
GCCTCCGCGGCGTGCCGGTAGGCGTCGATCTGATGCGGACGCAATCCCGGGTCGACAATGCTTGTGATCCCGACGGCGTTGTAGGCGCGACAGGCTCGCCCCAGTGCCGCCACCAGGTCATCGGACGACGGTTGCGGCATCGCATGCAGCACAAGCTCCTTGGCGCGATCGCGGAAGATTCCGCTGGGATACCCATCGGCCTCTCGGTCGAACGACCCGGCGTAGTTGACGTCGGCGGGCGGATCCGGCGTCGACGCATCGATCCCCAATGCCCGCAGGGCGCAGGTGTTGACGACCAGTTTGTTCCAGACACGCTGGAGCATCACCGGGTGCTCCGGCGCGACGGCGTCGAGATCATGTCGCGTGGGCATGCGCCGCTCAACGAGCAGCGTTTCGTCCCACCCGCGGCCGGTAATCCAGGTGCCCGGTGGGCTGGCGGCGACCGCCTCGCGGATGCGCTGCTGCAGATCCCCAATCGAGCGCGCATCGTACAGCGCCATCTCGCCGAGCAGCAGCCCGGTGGCCAGCATGTGGTTGTGCGGGTCGATGAGACCGGGAATCACCGTCGCTCCGTCGAGATCGACCTCGGCGGCACCTGGTGACGACGCCCGCACCTCGTCAGGCTCCCCGACCGCCAGAATCCGGTCGTCTCGCACCGCGATCGCGGTCGCCCGGGGACGTTCCGGGTTGCAGGTACGAACCGACCCGTTCACCAGCACCATCTCCGCCATCCTGCCGCCTCCTTCCAATCTGCTCCGGTCGCCGCGACGAGCCTCGCCGCTGGCGATGATCTGCGCTAGCATCAGCCGCAGACAGGTTCGCACATCACGTCACGGCTGCAATGGCGGCAAGAGGGTTTTGCATGACCGACACGACCACTTCGACCGTTCGCTGGGGCATCCTTGGCCCCGGCAAGATCGCCCACAAGTTCGCCACCGGTCTCCAGGCCGCGCCCGGTGCCGTGCTGGTTGCCGTGGGCAGCCGGACGCAGGCGAATGCGGACGCGTTTGCCGACACCTATGGTGCGCCGCGCCGCCATGGCAGCTACGAAGCTCTCGCGGCCGACCCGGACGTCGACGTGATCTACGTCGCCACCCCGCACCCGCAGCACATGGCCGCCACCCTGCTCTGTCTCGATCACGGCAAGGCGGTGCTGTGCGAGAAGCCGTTCGCGATGAACACGCAACAGGCGGAGATGATGGTCGCGTCGGCCCGCGAAAAGCGCCTCTTCCTGATGGAGGCCATGTGGACGCGGTTCCGGCCAGCAATCCGGAAAGCGGTCAGTCTGGTTGACAGCGGCGCCATCGGCACGCCGGAGCTGCTCCAGATCGGGGTTGGGTGGGGCTCCGCATTCGACCCGGAGAGCCGGTTGTTCAACAAGGAGCTCGGCGGCGGCATCCTGCTCGACGGCGGCATCTATCCACTCTCGCTAGCGTCGCACTTCCTCGGCGAGCCAGAGCAGGTCGCGACACTGGCACACATGGCACCGACAGGGGTCGACGATCAGGCCGGTGTCGTCCTGCAGTACGCCTCCGGCGCGATGGCCAGCATCGTCTTCAGCGCCCGCGTCACCCCGCATGCCATCGCCACGCTGGTCGGCACCGAGGGGCGCATCGAGATCCACGAGGACTGGCACAAGCCCGAGGGGTTCACGCTGCGACGCCGCGACGGCAGCACCGAGGTGTTCGACTTCACGCAGACGGAAGGGAACGGCTACCAGTACGAAGCCCTGCACGTGATGGCGTGCCTGCGCGACGGCAGGACCGAGAGCGACATCATGCCACTCGACGAAACCCTGTCCCTGATGCGGACGCTTGATCGCATCCGCGACCAATGGGGCCTCGAATACGACGCGGACCGGGAGAATGCCGTCGAGACGGCGACCTGACCCTGCCCGGAGAGGGAGAATCGTGCCCATGGACTACGCAACGCTGGACGGCATCCCGACACCGCTTTCCCGGCTGCTGCAGGGAACCGTGATGATCTCGCCCGACGAGCAGGACGCCGCGAACGCCCTGCTCGATGCGGTCTACGAACAGGGTGGCCGCACGTTCGACACCGCGCACAACTACGGCGCCGGCGCGTGCGAGCGGGCGCTGGGATCATGGATCGCGAGTCGCGGCGTGCGCGACGACATCGTCATCCTCGGCAAGGGCGCGCACCCCTACGATGGCAAGAAGCGCGTCACGCCGGCGCACATCACCGCCGACCTGCATGAATCGCTGGATCGCCTGCAGGTGGACACCATCGATCTCTATGTCCTCCACCGCGACGACACCGACGTCCCCGTCGGCCCGATCGTCGAGGTGTTGAACGATCACCGGCGGGCGGGCAGGATCCGGGAGTTCGGCGGATCCAACTGGACCACCGCGCGCATCGCCGAGGCGAACGCCTACGCCGCCGACCATGACCTGACACCGTTCACCGTGAGCAGCCCGAACTTCAGTCTTGCCCAGCAATCGACCCCGCCGTGGGAGGGGTGCATCAGCATCAGCGGCGACGCCGGCGCGTCGGAGCGCGCGTGGTATACCGCGCGGGACATGCCGGTGTTCGCCTGGTCGAGCCTGGCAGGCGGGTTCTTCTCCGGGCGCTTTGACCGCGACAACATCGACACCTTCACCGAGTATTTTGACACGCTCGTCGTGACCTCCTACGGCTTTGAGGACAATTTCCGCCGGCTCGACCGCGTGAAGGCGGTGGCGGAGCGCCTCGATGCCTCGATCGCGCAGGTAGCGCTCGCCTGGGTTCTCGCACAGCCGCTGAATGTGTTCCCCATCGTCGGGTGCCGCACCGGCGCCGAGTTCGCCGCCAACGCCGCCGCGCTGGAGCTGGAGCTGTCCCCTGCCGACGCGGCGTGGATCGACCTGCAAACCGACGAGCGCCCGTGGTAGGCGCACCCACGGGTCACACTCCCGGATCACGCCCCCGCCCCGTGTACAATCAGCCCGAAACGCCAGGCGTGCCGCATGGTACCCAGCATGCTGGGCGAGGACCGCTGTTGCGGGGGAGGATGATGCGACGTGGGTGACAACAGCCGGCGGGACGGCGTGCTGGAACGGGTGACCGTGATCGGCCTGGGCCGGTTCGGCTCCAGCATGGTGCGCAACCTCTACGAAATCGGCTACGACGTCATCGCCATCGACATCAACCAGGAGCATGTCGACGCGGTCATACGCGACGCGATGCTGGCCGTGCGCGCCAACGGCACCGACGAACAGGCGCTGCTCGACCTGGAGGTCAACAAGTCGGACGTCGCTATCGTGGCGCAGGGCGAGAACCTCGAGGCCAGCGTGCTGACGACGTTGATGCTGAAGCGGATCGGGGTCCCCTGGGTGATCTCGAAGGCGAAG
>JAUIGA010000286.1 GCA_030430125.1 Chloroflexia bacterium
ATCATCGCCGGAACAATGGTGCTTCCCGAAACGATCCCGTCGACGTACGCCAAGCTTCGGGCTGAGCTGGACCGGGGCTTCGTTGATGGCACGAAGTTCAAGCTGGTGTTGATTTCGGATGTCGATCAGCCCAGGTTCTGGATTCGGAACGGGAAACTCCCGACAATCGCTCCGGCGGGCGATCTCCCGGTGTGGCAGGACGCGCTGGCGATCGCCGGACCAGGCGCGGAGATCGTCGGGTGGAGTGGCGACCGGTGCGCGGCAAGCACCGATGTGGCGCCGGGGTTGGTGATTCGGATCGAAACGCCACCGCCAGGTGATGACTGGCAGGGCATTCCCTGGCAGACGGATGCCCTGGATGCAGCCAACCTCCGCTCTGACGATCGGGAAGCACTGACCCGCTCCAAAATGCAGATCGCTCCCTGGATCGATGCACCGGGGCGCTCGTAGTGGTGTCGGCTACACTACTCAGCATGAACCTCGCTCGCACCATTGCAAGGTGCGTTGATTCAATCATTCCACCCATCGGAGTCGCAAATGATTGATGCGCTTGGCAGCATACCGATGCGGAACTCAGCCAGCATCCCACGATACCCCATCGCCCGCTTCTTGCTTAGCGCCGCCGAGGTCTTGCTGCATCCCATCGTCACCTTGCCAGTGCTGGTGTACCTCCTGGGCGGTAGTCCCGGGCAGATCGTCGTCTATGCGATTGTGGCCGGTGTTGCCGCTGGCCTGTCCGCTGCATCTGGCGCCACCAACGCGCTCCTGCCTGGCACGACTCGCACCACAATGGTGATCCTCCTGGCGCTTCAGGCGATCGGATTCATTCTGACTGGCATCCTGGCGATCGGGGTCGACACGATCTCAAACGATGGGCTGATCGGACTTCTGGCAACGGCCTACGTATTGCTGATCGCGCCATCGGGTATGCTGGCGCGTCTCACCGAGCAAGCATACGAGTTTCGCCGCCCCGCCGCGGCTGCCGTCGGAAGCGTGATGCCGGCGGTGGCGGGTTCCCTGCTCGGTGGATTCCTGGTTTGGCGCTTGTTCAACGCCGGCGGTATGGGTCCTGACGACCTGCTTGCCCGCATCGTGGTCACAGGCGCGTTGGTCTGCACGGCCGCGGCCTGGCTGGCATCCAGTGCCACGGTCCTTTCCATGCACCTGCCGCATCCGGCCCGTCCGATGCCGAACGTCAAGTGGCCCGGATTGCGCTCCAACACGCCACTCCTGCGGTACATGCTCTATCTACTGGTCCAGGGCTGCACCCGCTTTGCCGACCCGTTCCTCCTCGTCGGAGCGTTGACGATCATCGCCCCCGACATCGTCTGGATGGGTGGTGCCGTCCTCGCGTTCGCCCTCGGAGACGCCGTCGCTCGCCTGGCATCCACCACCGCATTCCGCGATTTCGACGTCAGGGTGCTGTTCACCGTCGGTGGGTTCCTGCATGCGATCGCCTACATCGTGATCGCCTTCGCCGCCGATGTGTTCTCGTCGTCCGTCATTGCCGACACCGATCCCGGTACCGCCTGGAAACGGTGGTCGATCGTGTCCGCGGCTATTGCGCTGGGCACCGGCTATCGGTTTACTTCGACCGGCCATCGTGCCTATGTCCGATCCATGACCTCGCCCCATACGCGCGACCTTGCCCTGACAACGACGGGGGTCGTGATGATTGCCGTCGCATTTGCGCCGATCGCCGCTGTGCGCCTGCTCGGCAGCGAGAACATGGAAACGCTGCTGCAGATCGGCGCAGGTGCGAGTATCGTCGGTCTGCTGGCGACGGCGCTTGTGGTACCAACCTTCGCGGCGCCGCACCGTCCGCGCGGCGCATGGGGATTCCGGCGCTAGCGACCCTGGTTCGCGGCCAACTTTCGAAGCGGCGACAGAAATACTCTGATTCGATTCGACTTGACCACGGAGACGCATTTCACATGAAGATCGAGACATTTGCGCTCGAACGGTGGATGACAACCTGGGAGCTTCTCGTCACCCACGACATTACCGAGAGCGGTATTTCTCCCATGTCGATCGTCGATCTCCTCCAGATCGCCCGGTTGGACGATCCTGGCAGGGTGATCGCCGATGCCATGGCCGCCCCGCAGCTCTACAGCGAAGCGCGCGGCACCGAGGCGCTGCGTTCCTGCATCGCATCGACCTACCAGGCGGTCTCCGCCGACGACGTCCTCGTCACAACAGGTGCCATCGAGGCGAATTTCCTCATCTGCAACACGCTCCTCGAGCCGGGCGACCACGTCGTCGTCTCGACGCCGTGCTATCAGCAGCTCGTCAGCGTTCCCCGCGCGATCGGATGCGACATCGCCGAGTGGCGCGTGACGCCGGAGTCCGGGTTCACCTTCGATCTCGAAGCACTCGAATCGCTCGTCACCGACCGCACGCGGATGATCATCATCAACACACCGCACAATCCGACCGGTGCCACGCTGACGCAGGCCGAGATGGAGCGCATCGCCGCCATCGCCGATCGGGTTGGGGCGTGGATCCTGTCGGATGAAGCCTACCGATGGCTCACGCATCCCGGCGGCATAGACCTGCCCGGTCCCATGCGAGACATCTCGCCGAGAGCCATCAGCGTGGGCACCATGTCGAAGTTTTTTGGTCTGCCTGGTCTGCGACTCGGCTGGCTGGCGGCAACCAGCGAGCTCGCGTCAGCATGCTGGGAGCTCCGTGACTACACGTCGCTGAGTCCGTCACAGCTGAGCGATCGCTTTGCCCAGATGGCTATCGCAAATCGCGAAGGCGTGCGCGATCGGAATCACGCCATCCTCGCGCGCAATCTCGAGAAAGCCCGCGCCTGGTTCTCCGAGCACGAGGACATCGTGTCCTGGGTCGAACCACGGGCCGGATTGCTGGCCATGATGCGGGTGCACGGCCTCGACAACACCGACGAGCTGTCCGAACGCCTGGCCTCGGAGGCGGGTGTCATGCTCGCGCCGGGCTCGGCCTTCGGTCTCCCCGGCTATCTCCGCATCGGCATCGGTCAGCGCCCCGAGATATTCGATGAAGCGCTGGACCGCACGTCGGCGTTCATTCGCACCTACCTCGCGGGACGCCAATCCGCAATCGCTGCCGAATGAACGTCTTCCGGATTGCGTGATTCTGAACCAGCTTCTTCATTGTTGGGTCGCCAAACGGCGCTCAAGCACAACACCCGGTGGGGTTCGATGCGAACCCCACCGGGTGTTGTGTTGTCAGCCTGACAGGAACGGCTACTCGCCGCGATCCTCGACGGATCGCTCCGGCTGACCCTCGTCATCAATGACCCGGGTCTGACTCTGCTCGCGCAGGAACTG
>JAUIGA010000287.1 GCA_030430125.1 Chloroflexia bacterium
CAGCATCAGGTTCTCTAGCGTGTTGCCGTGTGCGGTGCCAATGAGCTGGACACCGCGCTCCGCAATCGTGCGCGCCGCGCCTGCCTCCAGCTCGGTGCCGATTTCGTCGATGACCACAACCTCGGGCATATGGTTCTCGACCGCTTCGATCATCACCGCATGCTGCGCTTCCGGGGTCGGAACCTGCATGCGCCGGGCACGACCGATCGCGGGGTGCGGGATATCCCCATCACCGGCGATCTCGTTGCTCGTGTCGACGACAACGACGCGCTTGCGGAGGTCATCGGCGAGCACGCGCGCGGTTTCCCGCAGCATGGTGGTCTTGCCGACACCGGGTCGCCCCAGCAGCAGGACACTCTCGCCCGACTCGATCAGGTCACTGATGATGGTGATGGTGCCGTAGACGGCACGCCCAACACGACAGGTAAGACCGACGATATCGCCGCTTCGATTGCGAATCGCCGAAATGCGATGCAGCGTGCGTTCGATACCGGCACGATTGTCGGCGCCAAACTGACCGATCTTGTCGGCGACGGCGTGGAGATCCTCGCGCGTCACCTCGATGTCGTCGAGCGTCACCTCACCATGTTGGAAGCGCATCTCGGCCGGACGACCGAGATCCATGACGACCTCGACCAGGCTGCCGTGCGTATCGCCGCGCTGGTCGTCGCGAATGGCATCCGCGATGCGCGGCGGCAGGGCCGCCAGCAGGTCGGTCAGGTTGTCCGTCACCGCATACTCAACACCACCGCGTTCTTCGATGTCAGGTGTCTGGATTGCAGCTGTCAAGCTCGTTGCACCTTCCCCTGGCGCGATCCATCGATCGCTGGAATCCTCATGCATGAGTCTCGTGTGGGGCGGGGGGCACCTTCCGCACGGCTCCACCCCGATCCCCATACTCGACACTGGTCATACCGGCGCCCCCGAGCCCAGGCACGCGGGAGCGCTGGGATTCGACGGTTGCCGGCGTACCGAGTTCGACCGCCACGATGTAGGACCGTGCGGGGACGGTGGTGTAGCACACCCATGCTGTTTGATCGCCTGTGTGAAAGAACCCGGCCTCCTGCAATGCCTGGCTCAACTCCTGGCTGTAGCCCGGCAGGGATGTCACGCAGGGCACGCCGTGAAGATTTCGCGCCTCGTTCGTCGCGGCGCGTATCACCTCGACCGCGAGCAGGCGCATGTCGGGATCGATGAGCAGGTCGAGCCGCGCCACGTGTGGATCCTCGAGTGTCGAGACCCGCGCATATCCGCGAATCCTGCCGTTGTCCTCAATGACCCATCCACTTGCCCGCCGCGCGCCGGGTTTGAGCGGTCGGGATCCCTCCCACAACCGGCTCGTCACGGCATCCGCATACTGGACCTGTCGCGGCACGACTTCCAGATACAACTGGTGCACCCCCCAGACGTCGGCGGGATGCACCCGGCGCACCCGGCTGGATGGCAGTTCGCGGCGATCGCTGTCGTCGTTCAGCACGAATACCGATTCGTGCTGATACGGGACGAACCCGGAACGGCGTAGTGCGGCATCCACAATGTCGTCTCCGGGCAACCGTGCAAAGACCCGCCGGGCGCCGGCACTGCCGGCATCGATCACCCCGCGACGCAGGACGGCATCCACTGCCGCGCCGTCGTCCGGGGACTGCACCAGCAGCGATTCGAGGTGCCAGCGCAGATCTGGCCCAAGGACATTGAACGCGGCTGCGCCAACGACGCCGTCCTTCCGTCGCCGAGCGACGCGGAAGCGCACGTTGCCTCGCAGCGGACCGATCGTCTCGCGCAGGACACGCCCGGCGATCCACACCCAGGTTCGGTGCGGTCGCGTGAGATCGAGTTGAATCGGGACGGCGGTACAGACCGGCATGAGATCGACCAACCCTGGGCGCCCCGTGGAGAGGTCAGGGTCGAATCCGGGCGGGAGTGGGTTCCCGCCAGCATGGCGCTCCCCTGGCTCCCGCCGAGTCTGGTCGGACAGAAGCTGGAACTGAGCCCGCGAGGGGGCCGTGTTGAGTACGGATCGTTGGCGATCTGCTGACGATCGCGTCGTACCATCCATCAACACCATGGTACCGTGTACGGCCACCATGCTCAATAGGGGCGCTACAACTCGCGCCGCCCCAGGAGCGCCCGGCCGAGGGTCATATCGTCCGCATATTCCAGGTCACCACCCACCGGCAGCCCACTCGCCGGCCGCGTGACGCGCACGCCGAGCGGTGTCAGGATCCGATGCAGGTAGGTCGCTGTCGCCTCTCCCGGTAGGTCCAGATTGGTGAAAACGATCACCTCGTCCGGTTGCTCGCGCTGGGCCCGGTCGACGAGCTCCTGTATGCGGAGCTTGTCAGGGCCGATACCATCGACCGGCGACACAGCGCCGTGCAGGACGTGGTACCGTCCCCGATACTCGTGGGTCCGCTCGATCGCGACCACATCGAGAGGTTGCTCCACGACACAGATACGGTTCTCCCGACCCTCGTTGCTGCAGATCGCGCAGGGGTCAATGTCGGTGGTGTTGAAGCACACCGAACACAGGCGAATGCGCTCCTTCACCTCGAGAATCGCTTCGGCCAGCCCAATGGCGTCATCCTTCGGCGTCTTGAGGATGTGGTAGGCCAACCGCGATGCGGTCTTCGGACCCACGCCGGGCAATCGGGCCAGCTCGTCGATGAGCCTGCTGACCGGTTGGGCGGTGACACCCGAGGTTCGCGATTCGAATGACATGGCGGGCGCCAATCCTGGACGAAAGCGAGTCGACGACGCATAACGTAACGGTACATCCTACCACATCACTACCATCGTCACGGCGAAATATGTTGCGATTCCATGGTACACATCATGGTCCATAGGTACTAGTACCTCGCCAATTCAGCGAACTGTTCGTTGCCATGCGGGAACAGACCTGATAAATTGAACGATGTGGTTCATTCGTCCGTCCAACAGTGTCGCGAGTGACGCCGGTTCGGTCAATGCTGGCATAGCGTCATCTGTCGAATGAATGCGCGAGATCTCTACCAACTCCAGGAGGGTCAACGACGTGCACTTCGAAGACAAGACACTACGATGCAGGGAGTGTGGTGATCCGTTCACGTGGACCGCGGGCGAGCAGCAGTTCTACAAGGAAAAGCAACTGATCAATATCCCGGCCCGGTGTCCCAAATGCCGCGCGGCGCGCAAGGCGAAAATGGGACTCCCCGACCGGGCAATGACTGAAGTCGTCTGCGCCGAGTGCGGTCAACGCACCACGGTCCCGTTCATTCCGCGGAACGGTAATCCGGTCTATTGTTCCATGTGCTACGA
>JAUIGA010000019.1 GCA_030430125.1 Chloroflexia bacterium
CCATGGTGCGCATGATGATCGAGTCCAGCCGGTCGAGATAGCCGGAGAGCAACCCCAGCACTGTCCCGAGCACTCCCGCGCCGAGGGTGACGCCGAGCCCGATCAGCAGCGAGATGCGCGCGCCATAGACCAGCCGGCTGAACACGTCGCGCCCGAGCGCGTCGGTGCCCAGCAGGTTCTCCGCCGAGGGCGGGCTGAGCCGGATGGCGGGATTGGCGAAGGTCGGGTCGTCCGTCGCGATCCACTGCGCGAAGATCGCCATCACCAGCGCCAAGGCGATGATCGCCACGCTGGCGACGGAGACGGCGTTGTCGAACAGCGGGCGCGCCCACGAGCGCTTGCGACGCCGGCGGAGCGGGGCGGTGCCATCGCCGAGGGGAGAGTCGGTGGAGGTTTTGGTCTGCGTGCGTTCGGCCATGAGCCCCATCATTTCCCGCCCAGGCGGACGCGCGGATCGGCGTAGACGTAGAGGATATCGACGAGCAGGTTGACGAGCACATAGGTGACGGCGATCGCCATCACCGCGCCCTGGATGATCGGGTAGTCCCGCCTGCTGATGCTCTGCACCACCAGCCGGCCCATGCCGGGGATGGTGAACACCGTCTCGGTCACCACCGCGCCGCCCAGCAGCGCCGCGAGGGAGGTACCGACCACGGTGATGGCGGGCACCAGCGCGTTGCGCAGCGCGTGACGGATAACGACGTCGCGCCGGGCGAGCCCCTTGGCGAAGGCGGTGCGCACGTAGTCCTCGTTGAGCACGTCGAGCATCGACGAGCGGATCAGGCGGGCCAGCAGGCCGGCGGTGGAGAAGCCGAGCGCGAACGCCGGCATGATCATCCGCTGGATGTGACCGCTGAAGTCCTCGGTGGGGGAGACATAGCCGACCGAGGGCAGCCACTGCAGCGTCACGGCGAACAGCAGGATGAGCATGATGCCGAGGAAGAAGTTCGGGATGGCGGCGCCGCTGATCGCCAGCGCGGTGAGCGCCCGGTCCACCACGGAGCCGGCACGCAGCGCGGCGATGACGCCGAGCGGCACGCCGATCACGAGCTGGATGATCAGCGCGTAGATGGTGAGCAGCCCGGTGGGGGCAACGCGGTCCAGCAGTGCCTCGGTGACGGGAATGCCGAGGAAGATCGAGTCGCCGAAGTCGCCCCGCAGCATGTCGGTGAACCAGGTGACGAACTGCACGGGCAGCGGATCGTTCAGCCCGAGCTGGTCGCGCAGCGCCTCGACATCCTCGGGCGTGGCCTGATCGCCGAGGATCACGGCGGCGGGGTCGCCGGGCGTGACATGGACGAGGGTGAAGACGACCAGCCCGACGATGAGGATGACCGGGATGAGCAGGACCAGACGCCTGAGGATGTACGTGAGCACGCGCGCTTCCTTGTCGTGACGATCGATCTGCCCCCGGCTTGCGTGTCATACAAGATGCGGGGCGTTGCTCGCCAGTGGTGAATCGTGTACGGGCCGGGCTTGTCCCGGCCCTCGCCGAGGGAGGGGACAAGCCCCTCCCGTACGTGACGCAATTGACGATTGCCGCCCTGCGGGCAGCCGGGCGACTATCCCTCTGGGAAGTTGCCCCTACGGATTGCGATGTGCACGTTGCTCATCCGAACCCTGTGTCACTCGTTCAGCCAGAGGTTCCAGTACGGCACACCGCGCTCGACCGTCGCGGGCCAGCCGCCGACCTGCTCGGAGTAGTAGCTGCCTTCGGAGGCGTCGCCGACCTTGATCGACGGAATCTCGGTGTAGATGTTGTGCTGAATCTCTTCCCAGAGCGCGTAGCGCGTCTCGAAGTCGGTTTCGGCCAGCAGCTCCCGGGACAGTTCCAGGGTCGCCTCGGAGTCGTACCAGCCGGGGTAGGTGCCCAGCTGTCCGACCATGGTGATCTGGCTCGGGTCGGGCACGAAGCCGTGGCTGGTGCAGAACACATCCCACTCGCCTTCCTGGCCTCGGCGCTCAAGCAGCGTCGCCCAGTCGATCACCTGCAGGTCGATGACGAACCCGACGGCTTCCAGCTGTTGCTGGGCGATGACGCTGGCGGCGTAGAACGACGGGTACTCCTGCGTCGTCATGAAGCGCAGCGGGGTCCCGTCGTACCCGGCCTCCTCCAGCTTCGCCTTCGCGAGGTCGGGGTCGTTGACGTTGTAGAACTCATCGCCGGAGGTCGTGTAGAACGCCGTCTGCTGCATCATCCACCCGGGATCGAGACGGGTGAAGTCGCCGCCACCACGCGCGGCGGTGAGGATCGGCTCGTGGTCGAGCGCCGCCTGGAACGCCTGCCGCAGGGCGAGGTTCCCCATCAGCGGCGAGCGCCAGTTGAGGAAGAACACCTCGAAGTTGGACGGCACCCGGATGTTGGCGACAATCCCTGGGCTGCCGCTGAGCACCTCGTACTGGTCGTTGGGGATCTGCATCGCGTAGTGGTAGTCGCCGGCCTGCAGCCCGGCCACGCGCGCGGCGACATCCGGCACGGGGATGTACTCGATCATGTCCACCCACGCGTGCTTGGCGCCGGCGTAGCCGTTGGTCGGCTCCTCGCGGGAGACGAAGTCGTCGAAGCGTTCGAGGCGGATGTAGGCATCGGCCTGGCGCTCCAGGAACCTGTACGGTCCGGTGCCGACCACCATGCTGTCGTCGGTGAACGGTGTCTCGCCGGCGGCGTCCATGATCGACTTCGGATGGATCGTGCAGGCCTGGGTGTTGTGGGCCAGCGCGATGAGGATGGTGCCGTAGGGGCGGTTCAACCGGAACTCGACGGTGGACTCGTCGACCTCGACGAATTCGTCGACCGCGTCGAACAGGTTCTTGCCGACACCGCTGATCGCGGCCCAGCGCGTCACCGAGGCGTGGACATCGGCGGCGGTCAGCGGCTCGCCGTTGTGGAAGGTGATGCCCTGCCGGATCGTCATCGTGTGGGTGAGACCGTCTTCGCTCACCGTGTGGGTGTCGACCAGCTCGGGGACGGCGTTGTACTCGGCGTCGTAGGTGAACAGCGTTTCGTAGACCGGGTACATCAACTCGGCGGTGAAGGTGGTGGTGGTGTGCTCGTCGAGCGTCACCGGCTCGCCGATGGTTCCGACTCGCAGGGTGCCGCCGGGCGTCCCGTCGGCCGGGTCCTCCTGCGCGGCCATCGCCCGCGGCAGACCGCCGAGCATGCCGGCTGCCGCGAATCCTGCGCCGAGCGCCGCCGATCCCTGCATCACGTTCCGTCGAGTCATCGTGCCGCGTCGAGGTGTCATGTCATGTCTCCTGTGTCGTGTTCACGTACCGATCGATCCGCCGTACGGCGGTGCCTGTTGGGACCCGTGGCGAGCGGCCGGAGCCACATCGCCGTTGTGTTGCGCGGACCGGCCCTGTGCCGGCCCGAACGCCGAGTTGGGACGACGGCACCTCCGTGCCGACATTCATGACCAGACGCTGCGCAGCGCCGTCACGCGCTGCCTCGTGCCTTACATAGTCCAGGCGACGTGCCCCACCCCAACGTCACTCCGAGCTTGCCGAGGAGTCCTCCCCGGCTGTCACGCCCCTCCAATGGAGGGGAGAACCCGCCCCGTCCCGGGGAGTGGAACCGTCCCCGCGCAAAGTGCTCGGCAGCAAAGCTGCCGTGTCGTGATTCGTTTCAAGGCGCGAGGCGTGGCGCTCCGTCGTTTGCGCTTCGCGCGGGGATGCTTCGACACGGTGTCGGTGCCTTCGGCACCTCAACCGGCTCAGCATGACGGCATTTCATGCCGTCTCCAAGTGACCTACGCGTCGTTCAGCCACAGGTTCCAGTATGCGACGCCGCGCTGGATGATCGGGGTCCAGCCGCCGACGCGCTCCGAGTAGTAGCTCGCCAGCGAGGCGTCGCCGATCTTGACCACGGGGATTTCGGTGTAGATCTTCTCCTGGATTTGCTCCCAGACCGCGTAGCGGGCGTCGAAGTCGCTTTCGCTCAGCAGCTGGTCGGCCAGCGCGAGGCTCTCCTCGGAATCCCACCAGCCAGGGTAGACGCTCATCTGCCCGACGAGGGTGAGCTGGCTTGGATCGGTGACCTGGCCGTGGTAGGTCACGAAGACATCCCACTCGTCCTCCTGTGCGCGCCGCTCGATCACGGTCGCCCAGTCGATCACCTGCAGGTCGATGGTGAACCCGACCGCTTCCAGCTGCTGCTGGGCGATCACGCTGGCGCTGTAGAAGAAGGGATATTCCTGGGTGCTGAGGAAGCGGACGGGCGTGCCGTCGTAGCCGCCTTCCTCCAGCTTCGCCTTCGCGAGCTCGGGGTCATTGACGTTGTAGAACTCCTCGCCGGCGGTGGTGTGCCACGGGGTTTCCAGCATCATCCAGCCCGGATCGAGCCGCACGAAGTCGCCCCCGCCACGGGCGGCGGTCAGGATCTCCTCGTGGTTGAGCGCCGCCTGGAACGCCTGCCGGATGGCGAGGTTGCCCATGATCGGCGAGCGCCAGTTGAGGAAGAAGCAGTCCTCGAAGGCCGGCGGATTGATCTCCGCGACCACGCCGGGGCTGCCGCTGAGCACCTCGTACTGGTCGTTGGAGATCTCCTGCGCGATCTCGTAATCGCCGGCCTGCAGTCCGGCCACGCGCGCGGCCTCGTCCGGGATCGGGATGAACTCGATCATGTCCGGCCAGGCGTGCTTGGCGCCGGCGTAGCCGTCGGCGGGGTCGGGGTGGGTGGCGTAGCCGTCAAAGCGGGTGAGGCGGATGTAGGCGTCGGCCTGGCGCTCGGAGAGCATGTAGGGGCCGGTGCCGATGAACTGGTCGTCGGTGGTGAGCGGCTCGGTGCCGGTCTCCATGATCGCCTTCGGGTGGATGGTGCAGCCCTGGGTGTTGTTGGAGAGCGCCGTCAGCAGCGGGCCGAAGGGCTCGCTGAGCCGGAACTCGACGGTCAGCTCGTCGACCTCGACGAACTCGCTGACGCGCTCGAAGAGATTGCCGCCGAGGCCGCTGATCTGCGACCAGCGCGTGACGGAGGCGTGGACGTCGGCGGCGGTCATGGTGTCGCCGTTGTGGAAGGTGACGCCCTCGCGCAGCTTCATGGTGTGGGTGAGGCCGTCATCGCTGGCGGTGTACTCGGCCACCAGGAAGGGTACGGGCTCGTAGTTGGCGTTGTAGGCGAAGAGGGTCTCGTACATCGGGTAGGTGACGTCGGCGACGAGGTTGGCGGTGGTCTGGTGCTCGTCGAGGGTCGGCGGCTCGCCGAGGGTGCCGACGCGGAGGGTGCCGCCGGGCGTCCCTTCGGCGGCATCCTGCAGGGCTGCGGCGGTGGTCAGCGGGAAGCCGCCGAGCATGCCTGCCGCGGCGAGACCGGCGCCGACCCCGGCCGAGCCGCGCAGGACGGAGCGGCGGCTGTGCGGCGTGGTGAGCATGCTGCGGGATCCCGAGCGTCGCTGGTGTGGACTCATGGTCTGTCTCCCGGTGGGGCCGGCTCGGTGATGTGGCGATGTGCACATCAAGAAACCGGCCAGCGTCCGAAACGAACCTGGTTTTCCGCTTGCGAGACATCATACAGGTGCGACGCCGGCTGTCAACGGGGTCGAGCATCACGTGATGAGGTCCTGCAAGCAGATTGTCCCTGGCTATTGGTCCGTAATCTGGCACAAGCCGTACGTACGCACTACCATCGCTTGCATGGGTCCCTGATGGTGTGAACGTGTGGTGCGGGTGCTGGCATGGTACCGGCGGTTGGGATTGGGAGCTTGCGTGTGAGGGAGGCGCACCCGAACAATCCGACAGTGCGCCTCGGTCCGAATGGGGTGTGGGGCGAGGATATCTTGCCAGTTACCGTGTGGGAGGCGCCGGAACACCGGGTCGTCTTGCCAGAAGTGAGCCAGCGCAAATGGGGAGTTGAGGAACCGCTGCTGCGGGTGGCACAGGACAAGCGAGATCGCATGTTGACGGAGCATGACACCGATCAGGACGTTATCGAGCGCATCCAGGAACTCTTGCCCGCCGCCTACCTGGCCGGCCCGGATCCGCGACCGGGACGGAAGGAGTATCTCGCCCTCATTCGATACGAGGAGAAGGTGTATCGCGTGGTTGCGGGTCGGGACAGGTCGGGCAGCCTGAACCTCGCGACGGTCTTTGGGACCGACAAACCCTGGGAGATTCGCAAGTGGGAGTCATGGTTGAGCGGGCTGGGGAGAGATGAGCGACCTTTTCCCGGCTGGCCTCACCGGGGTCTCCTGACAAGGCGTGGAAGGCCGTCTCCACCAAAAAGGCCAACTCATCTTCATCCACAAGTATATCCCGAGGGTCAACCGGGAAGTGCAAGTACCGCGGCCGATGAACAAGCGGGGTGCGTTGTCGACAGAGTAGCAACCAGCGTTTCGGACAGTGCGATCCGAACTCGCGATGATTGTGCGCATCATGCCAGGAGGCTGTCCTCGTCCTTGAGGTCGTCGTCGTAGTGGCCGTGCCAGAGGCTGCGCATCTCCGGCGACGTTCGCAGCAGATCGATCAGGGTTCCCTGCGCGATCACCCGGCCCCGGTCCATCACGATCACCTGGTCGGCCCGCTGCAGCGCCGGGCGGCGGTGGGAGACCACCAGCGTCGTCACGTCCGGGTGGGCGAAGAGCCGTTCCCACAGCAGCCGCTCGGTGTCGACATCGAGCGCGCTCGACAGGTCGTCGAGCACGTAGAGCTCCGCCGGGCGCACGAACATCCTCGCGGTCGCGCTCCGCTGCACCTGGCCGCCGGAGAGCTTCATCCCCCGCACCCCGACCATCGTGTTCAACCCATCCTCCAGCGTCGCGATGTCCCGCTCCATCACCGCCGCGCGGAGCGCTTCATCGAGGTCAACTGTCGCTTCAGGGAGACCGAGCAGGATGTTGTCCCGCAGCGATTCGCTGAAGAGCCGGGCCGCCTGTGGCGTGTAGGCGCTCCGTGGCGGCACGAAGAAGGTGTCAGGGCGGTCGACCACGGACCCGTTCCAGCGGATTTCCCCCTCGTCCGGCAGCAGCAGGCCCTGCAGGGCGCGGATCAGCGTCGTCTTGCCGGAACCGATGCGACCGGTGAGCACCGTCATCGAGCCCCGCGGGATCGTGAAGGAGACCTCCTCGAACCCGCGGCCAGTACCCGGGTAGCGGTAGCCGAGATTGCGGACCTCCAGCGTCTCCAGCCGGTCCTCGCCGATCGGCGGCGCCGGCGGCTGCTCCGGCAGCGGTCCGGTCAGGCCGGTCGGGATGGTCGGGCCGTGGGCGACCAGCGCGCTCGCGGGCGCATCCTGCATCAGCGCCACCAGCCGGTCGACCGAGACGGGCACCTGGCGCCACTGCGTCATGTACTGCCCGACGAACCCGGCGGCGACCGAAAGTCCCCCGAGGTAGGAGACGAACAGGGTGAAGTCCCCGACCGAGAATTCCCCGCCACGGATGCGGCTGGCCGCCAGCAGCAGCAGGAGGCCGGTCCCGATGTTGGCGAGGTTGGTCGAGACGGTGTGCAGGAACTCGTTGAACACCGTGTCGTTCAGCGTCGCCTTGCGCCGGGCGTCGTTCACCGTCCGGAAGTGGTCGACCACCCGCGCCTCGGCGCCGGCCGACTTCACCGCCTGGACGGCGCCGAACATCTCGCCCAGCAGGCCGGTGACGTTGCCGATCGCCTCCTGGTTCGCCTTGCGGAAGCGGACGATGCGCGTCTCCATGCGCACGATCAGCACGACCGTCAGCAACAGCGGCACGAACACGCCCACCGTCAGCAGCGGGTCGATCCGCGCGAGGATCACGATTGAGAGACCGAGCATCAGCGCCTGCCCGATCGGGTCGAAGGTCCAGCTCAGGAAGAGGCAGATCGCCTGCACGTCGTCGCGCAGGCGGCTGACCGCCTCGCCGGACGAGACCGGCACCGAGCGCGCGCCGGGGTGGGTGAGGATGCGCCGCAGCACGTTCCGGCGCAGCAGCGAACCGACAAAGATGTGCAGGATCGGCTCGGCCGAGGCGATCAGGATGGTCACTGACCGCGCCACCCCGACGGCGACGAGCAGACCGAAGAAGGTCCAGGCGTTGGCGCCGGCCGACGCGCTGTCGGCGAGGTAGTCGAAGAAGCGCTGCAGGATCAGGCCCGGCACCAGCGGCAGCACGTACGAGGTGGAGAACACGCCGAACCCGGCCAGCAGGAAGAGCTTCCAGTCGACTCCCGAGAGCGAGCGGATGATCTGCCAGGGTTTCATGGTCGCTCCTCCCCGGTGGTCGCGAGGTCGTGACCGGTGCGGATCATGCCGGCGAAGAGCGAGTTCGGATCGCGCGCCAGCGCTTCCCGCTCGCCATGCTCGGCGATCTCGCCGTTGGCCATCACCAGCACCTCGTCGGCGCGCTCGCTCGTCGCCAGCCGGTGCGCGATCACGATCGCGGTGCGGCCGTCGAGCAGGGTGTCGATCGCGCGCTCCAGACGGGCCTCGGTGATGGGGTCCAGGCGTGAGGATGCCTCGTCGAGGATCACCAGATCGGGGTCGCGCAGGAACACGCGGGTGAGGGCGATGAGTTGCGCCTCGCCCGAGGAGACGCCACCGCCACCGGCGGCGAGCATGGTGTCGAGTCCGTCCTCGAGCGCGTTGAGCCAGCCGCCGAGGCCGAGCCGGCGAAGCGCGTCGATGATGCGCTGGTCCGGGATGGCGGGGTCGAAGAGGGTGAGGTTGTCGCGCACGGTGGCGCGGAAGAGCTGGATCTCCTGGGTGACGAAGGCGACCCGGTCGCGCAGGTCGGTCATCCGGACATCGCGCAGGTCGATCCCGCCGAGCCGGACCGAGCCCCGATCGGGATCGTAGAAGCGCACCAGCATGCGGGTGAGCGTGGATTTGCCGCTGCCGGTGCGCCCAACCAGACCGAGCACCCGTTGCGGTGCGAGGTGGATGGTGACGTCGCGCAGGGTTGGATCCTCCGGCACGTACCCGAAGGTGACGTGGTCGAGCTCGACCGCAAGTGGCCCCGGCGGCAGCGGCAACCCGGCACCCTCCGTCACCTTGGGCTTCACCGCCTGGAGCTGGCGAACCCGGCCGATGCTGGCCGAGGCAAGCTGGAAGTCGCGCAACTGCCGCGAGATCTCCTCGATCGGTTGCACGAGAATCTGGGTGAACTGGAAGACGACGAAGACGGTGCCGAGCGTGATGGATCCGTCCCGGTAGAGCGTGGCCGCCACCGCCAGCGCCGCGACCATACCCAGCACCGACAGCAGTTGGGACACGGAAAACGTCGTCGCCCCGCCGAAGATCGAGGCGACTTTCTGGCGGCGGTGGTAGGCACGGGCGAACTCGTCGTTGCGGCGCATCACGTAGTCGGTCGCGCCGCTGGAGCGGATGTCCTCCGTGCCGCCGATGCGCTCCTCCAGGAACCCGATCAGGTCGGCCATCGCCTGCCGGGCGGCGGCGAACCGGATGGTGTTGTACCTGCCGAGGATCGCCAGCGCGGCGATGGTGGTGGCCGCGAAGAGGGCGACGACGGCGCCGATGCGCCAGTCGATCCGGAAGAGCAGCACGACCACGCCCGCGGTCAGCAGCACGTTGCCGAGGATGTTGATGATGAAGCGGGAGAAGAAGTTCCCGAGCGTGAAGACGTCGCCATCGACCCGCTCGATCAGGTTGCCGGGCGTGTGCCGGTTGTGAAACCCCATGTCGAGGCCGAGCACGTGAAGCGCGAGGTCGGCGCGCAGGTTGTTGGTGGCGGTCCACCCGACGTACTGGGCGGTCCAGGTCTCGGCGAGGCGGACGATCTGGATCAGGATCGCGAAACCGATGTAGAGCCCGGCGATGAGCATTAGGGTGCGGAGCGCGTCGCCTTCGAGCGCGCGGTCGATGAAGCGCCGCAGCACCAGGGGCGAGGCAAGCTGGAGGCCGGTGCTGGCGAGCAGGAGGAGCGCGAGGAGACTGACGCGGCCGCGCTGGGGGATGAGGTATTGGGCGAGCAACCGCCAGTAGTCGCGTGGGGATGTTCGCACGTTCCGGTTGTCCTTCGTGGTACGACGACGGAACGCGCGAAAGGCCGGCGCACAGGATAGCACGCCGGCTCGCCCATCGGCACCCATTGACTTTGATCGTCGACGCCCCGCTCGTTGTCGCCAAGGGCGCGAACGGGTCGTCCCTCACCCTGGGCATCCTGCTATGTGGCGACCACCATTGGGGGCGTGCTGGCGCTGCACGTGTTCACGGGTTGCGCAGCTCGCGAGAGCCGTGGAGGGGGGCTGTTGTCGCCCCATCGGGCTGCCCATCAACAACGTGGCCGAGCTGCCGGCTGAGTGACTGCCCGGCTGTCACCACAGAGGCCAGCAGATCGTCAAATCTCGGCTCGGAGAAGTTCGGTGCTGGCCCAGCAATGCTTATCGCCGCGACTGACCGGTCCAGGTGGTCGAGGATCGGTACGGCGATGCAGTTGACGCCGGTCAGGATCTCCTCTTCGTCTGTGGCATAGCCGCGTGCGCGAATGCGCTGAAGCTCCTGCCGCATCATGATGGGGTCGGTAATGGTGTTCGGGGTGCACGCTGAAAGCACGCCGTGCGCCAGGAGCCGTTCTTGGCGGATCTCGGATTGAAACGCCATGAGCGCCTTCCCCAACGCCGTGCAGTGGATCGGTCGGCGAGCCCCCAGCTCCACATTGAGCTGCAGCTGCATTTGGAGCTCCGAGCTGGATTGCACCTTGTCGATGTACACGATTTCGTTGCCGCTTTGCACAGCCAGGAATGCCGTCTCGTTGGTTCTGGCTGACAATTCTTCGAGCACACCGCGGGTCAATCTCGGCAGCTCCACCCGACGCAGGTGCAGACCAGCAAGTTGCAGTACACGCCACGAAAGCTCCCAATCACCACTGTCAAGCCTCGTGACCGCCGATGCATGCTCCAGGTCGTGCAGCAGACGGTGTGTGGAACCGGATGGGAGCGCCAGATCGCGTGCGATGGCACGTGTCCCCATGGCTCCCTTTCTGGCCAGTAGTTCCAGCAGGTCGAATGTCCTTTGAATAGACGACATGGCAAACACCTGACTTCGATACTGGTGTTCCAGAAAGATCGACCCTCACAAGAGGTTTCGTGGCTGCATTCTTCTTCAGAAATGTGAACGTCTCTACTATAGCTGGCTATTGACAGGGTTTCAAACCCGCTGATAGGATGGCGGAAATCCCGAAAACGGAACGTCCATCCCATATATGGAACATTCGATGGACGCGTGAGGACGACGCTCATTGTCGATCACCCGGCACGATGTCCTCAGACCCTTCCATGTGGAAGTTCGTATGTCATTCGCCGGTCGGCCATATCGGCAAGGAGGTGGGAGCGCGAGGTTGCAGGTTCAACTTGTCGGAGATCTCGTCTCGTGGATTACGCGCAGGCAAAGTGGAGGCACCAATGAGCCCATCACGACGAAAACCGACGATTTCACGCCGCTCGCTGGTTCAGTCGGCGGCAGCCCTGCCGGTCGCAGCCGTCTTGTTGCAGGATGCAGCGCGGGCCAGTGCGCCATCCAGACAATCGAGCGTGTATCACGCGCCTGCCGTGATCTCGCAGTCGAAGCAAGAGGTGACCCACTGGGTCTACAGCAGCCTGCCGCTCGATCGAGACACGCTCGAGCGCGTGCCACCCGATCAATCCGAAAACACCATTGAGTACTTTGAATGGAGCGTGGAGCAGTTCAAGGAGATCGAGCCCGACATCGAGGTCAAGCTCGAGTTTGCCCCACATGACCAGACCTGGTTCGCCAAGATTGACTCGTCTCTGGCTGCCGGTATCCCGCCCGATGTCGTTCAAGGTCCGGTCTCGGAGGCGGCGAAGTACATACCCCTCGGCGCACTTTCGCCGATCGATGACTACATGACCGACGAAGAGCGCGCCGATCTCGTCGAGGCCGTCACCGAAGAGTCGAGCTTCGAGGGGCAGAACTTCCTCTGGCCGTGGCGCTTGTCATTCGGGGGCGGTATCCAGATCAACGCCACGCTCTGGAAGGAGCATGGAGCGGAGGAGCTGTTGCCAACTGGAGACACGCGCCGGTGGCTGATGGACGATTGTCTGGAAGCCTTCAAGCGAACCACGGTCGACACGGATGGGGATGGCACGACCGATCTCTACGGAACCGTGTTGATGACCGATATTCACTATCACGTGACGCAGTTCCTCTTCGGTTTCGGCGCGAGACTCTTCAATGAGGACGAGACCGAAGTCATTCTGAACAGCCCAGAGGGGGTTGAGGGCCTCCAGTGGCTCCTCGATCTGGAGAACGAGCATCAGGTCGCGGTGCCGGGTTCCGCTGTGCGCAAGGCGGCGGAGGCCGACCGGCTCTTCCTCGAGCGCAAGGCGGCGACCTACCCATCGCAAGGGTCGGGCACGCGGCCAGCGTCGCTGGATGGCGTGGATGACTTCGAGTGGTATTGGGTGCCGCCCCCCAACGTTGAGGGCAAGGAGCCCGTCGTGATGACCAACGTTCATGGTCACTACGTGTTCCAGCAACAGGATGCCGATCGAACCGCGGCGGCCCACCGCTGGACCCAGTTCCTCCTGCGACCGGAAGCGATCAGCCTTGGTCTCAACCAGTTTGGTCTGCCACCGGCGCGCCAATCGCTGTGGGGTCAAGTGACCGACGAGAATCAGCAGGTTGGTCTGCGGTTCACCGACATCATGGTGGGGTTTGGGCGACGGGCGAGCGCCGCCCCGATTACCTTCACCCTGGTTCCCCGCATGCTGGAGGCGGCATTCTCCGGGCAGAAGAGCCCGCAGCAGGCGCTGGACGATCTCGCTTCCGAAGCCAATGAGCTGATTGCGGACGCCATCGCGGCAGAGGGCGGATGAATTCCGGGATGTTGCCGGCACGCAGGCGCAGCATCAATGCTGCGCCTGCGTGATTTCGCACCGACACAGGTGTCTTCATCGTAGAGGACGCTGTCGGTGCCGTCATCCTGGAGGCACCATCGTTCGGGGATCGGTCCCACAAGGAAAGTTGAGTACGCGGTGGCAGTGCACAGCTCCATATCCCCCAAGGACTCCGAGTTCGAGCACCGGAGGTCACTGATCAGCCAGCGACTGCGGGGGTATTTTTGGGGATACTTCTTCATCTTCCCCAGTTTGGCCATGTTCCTGCTGTTCTCCTTGTATCCGATGGCCGACTCGATTCGCTTGAGCTTTCAGCGATTCGCGCTCACCGGGCGTGAATGGGTCGGGTTTGAAAACTACCAGGATCTGCTGCAGGACGATGAGTTCTACATCGTCCTCAAGAACACATTGGTTTATGCGCTGGCAATCGTGCCGGTTGGCGTCCTCCTGTCACTCATCCTGGCTATTCTCATCTTTCAACTGCCCACACCGGCACAGATATTCTTCAAGTCGGCCTACTACCTGCCAGTTGTGACCTCCGGTGTGGTGCTCAGCCTGATCTGGCTCTACCTTTATGATCCCGCGTTCGGTCTGCTCAACTATCTGCTCGGAACCATCGGTATCGACCCGGTCCTGTGGCTGGCTGATCCCCGGTTCAGCCTGTTGAGCATCGTCATCATGATTCATGCGTCCCAGTGGGGCGGATCGATCATCCTGCTGACCGCCTCCATGGGCGGTATCCCCAAGGATCTCTACGAAGCGGCCAGCCTCGATGGCGCATCGTTTTTTCGTCAAACGGTGTCGATTACGCTGCCGCTCCTGAAACCGGCCATTGCCTTTGTTGCCATTACCGGCAGCATCGCATCGCTGCAAATCTTCACCGAGATCTTCCTGTTGACGAGTGGCGGCCCAAATCTCGCCACGACCAACCTGGTCTATTCCATCTACGAGCAAGGGTTCATTCGATTCGACTTCGGGCGGGCGTCGGCGATCGCGGTCCTGCTCCTGCTGCTGACCATCGGTATTGCCCTGGCGCAATACCGTCTCTTGCGATCCAACGTCGAGTACTAGCAAGGGGAGTTCATGGCGCGCGAACTGGCGACTGGAACAGAGATCACCAAGGGGGCGGGAAACTGGCTGACCCGAACGGCGAACCGGCTTCTCGGCGGCTGGCGCGACGCAACACCCCTGGAGCGGGTGTTCCTGGTCTTTGCCTATCTCGTGGCGACCGGGTGGGCGGTGGTGAGCATCTTTCCCATTTACTGGATGGTGATCACCGCGCTCAAACCGCCGACAACGATCATGGAGTTGCCGCCCGACTGGATTCCGCGAGATGTCTCGTTCGCGAACTTTCGAGAGGCATTCGCTCGTTCGCCGGTGGTGCGATGGACGTTCAACAGCTTGGTGATGGCCGGATTTGTCACCGCGTTTCAACTGCTGTTTGCCTCCATGGCGGGATACGGGTTCGCCAAAAAGCAGTTCCCGGGCCGGGAGGTGATCTTCTGGCTCTATGTCAGCTCGATGATGATCCCTGGCTTTGCGCTTCTTATTCCGCTCTTCACGCTCATGGCCAGGATGGGCCTGGTCGACAGCTACATCGGGCTGATCGCGCCGGGACTCTCTGCGCCGTTCGGCGTGTTCCTGATGCGGCAGTTCATTCAGACGCTGCCGACGGACCTCATCGACGCGGCGCGCATGGATGGCTGCTCGGAGCTGCGCATCTTCTTCGACATCATCCTGCCCTTGTCCAAACCCGGCCTGGCGGTCCTGGGGATCTTCGTGTTCATGGGACAGTGGAGCGCATTCCTCTGGCCCCTCGTCATCACCAACTCCAGCGACATGCGCACCCTGATGGTGGGCTTTGCCATGCTTTCCAACCAGGAGCTGCGCGTGAACTACGGAGCCCAGATGGCGGCCGCCACCTACATGGCGATCCCCATGATCGTGGTGTTCTTCGCGTTCCAGCGGTACTTCCTGCGTGGAGTAACGATCGGAGGCATCAAGGGCTAGCACGAGATGGGACCCGGAGACGTCTCGTCATGCCGGGACGCCGCATTGACTCGATCAGATTCACAGGAGAGAAGCGTGAGCTATCCGTACGGTGGAACACAACGACGTCCGGCGGTGACCGGACGAGAGTGCATGGTGTCGTCCGCGCATCCGCTGGCCACGATGGCCGGATTCCAGACGTTGCTGGAGGGCGGCAACGCGATCGATGCCGCGGTCGCGACGGCCTCGACACTGGGCGCGACCGAAATCGGCCTCTCCGGGATCGGCGGCGTGGGGTGGATGCACATCTACCACGCGGCGACCGATACGCATATCTGCCTGGACTATCAGGGGGTGAGTCCACGAGCGGCCACCCGCGAGCTCTACGAGAACCCGGAGCAGATGCACTCGGGACTGCTGGCGACGATGGTGCCGGGGGCGGCGGCCGGTTGGTGTACAGTACTCGATCGATTCGGCACGATGGACCGCGCGAGCGTCTTCAAGTACGTCATCGACATCTGCGAAAACGGCCACCCGTTGACCGTGCATGCCGCTGGCATCATCGGTGCTTATGAACAGATGCTGCGGAGGTTTCCGTCGTCGGTCGATTGCTTCTTTCACGATGGCGCTCCGCCCCAGGCTGGGTCCCTGCACAGGCAGCCCGATCTGGCGAATACCTTCCGGGCCCTGGCGGAGGACGGGGCGGACGCATTCTACTGTGGAGAAATCGGCGACAGGATCGTCGCGTTCTGCGAGCAGAACGGCGGGATCCTCACCAAACAGGATCTGGCTGATCTCGTCGTCGAATGGGTCGACCCGATCGGCATCTCGTACCGCGGCTTCGATGTCTATGGTCCACCACCTCCGTCGAGCGCGATCCAGTGGCTGCAGACGCTGAAGATCCTGGAGGGGTTCGACATTGCGGAGATGGGGCACAACTCCGTCGATCACCTGCACGTGCTCCTTGAGTCGGAGCGGCTGGCGCTGACCGACCGGCTGCACTACAACGTCCAGCCAAATGCGCCGGTGGATGCACTGCTGTCAGATGCGTACTGCGCCGATCGCCGCGCGCTCATTGACATGAAGGCCGCGAGCCGGGTGATCGGCGCCCGGTATGCCCGCACGATGGACACCGGCGTCCTCAAGCCGGGCGACCCGGCGCTCAAGGAAAGCACCACGCACTTCAACGTCGCCGATGCGGAGGGCAACTTCGTCTCCTGTACCCAGAGCCTCGGCGGATTCGGGTGCGGTGTGGTTGTGCCCGGTACGGGCATTCTGCTGAACGACTTCATGTACTGGTTCGATCTGGATGCCGACAGCCCCAATGTTGTGGGGCCGCAAAAGAAGAACGAGATGTGCCTGTCACCTGGCATGATCATGCGCGACGGCAAGGTCTTTGCCTGCATCGGCACGCCGGGCAGCCACGGCATCATGGAAACGACGCCGCAGTTCATGTCCAACATGATGGACTTCGGCATGAGCGTGCAGGCCGCGATCGAGGCCCCACGGGTGCGGCCCCAGGAGTCCAACCGGGTCATCGCCGAGGGACGCATCGCTCCCGACGTGATTGAAGGGCTGGAATCGCGTGGGCATCTGGTCCAGCGCTTCCCGGACTTCTCGATGGCGTTCGGCGGGGCGCAGGGGATCATGGTCGACCCGGACAGTGGAACGTTGACCGGTGGCGCCGACCCCCGGCGCGACGGCTACGCGGCAGGGTGGTGACATGGACGCTTCCGTGATCCGGGAGGTTGGCAGGATTCGTGCCGACTTCCCCATGCTGGCCGAATGGACGCACATGAACTGCGGCGGCATGGCGCCGTTGCCGCACAGCGTCGGCGCCGAGCTGTTGCGCGTGCCCCAGACCGTGGTCAGCGAGGGACCGCTCCAGTTGCTGGGGCATGAGGAATCGTTCCTGCGGCATGACGCTGCACGGGAGGTCCTGGCGCGATTCATCAATGCAAGCGCTGACGAGATTGCGTTCACGACCCAGTTCTCGACCGCGGTCAACATCGTGATCGAGGGGATGACCTGGGCCGAGGGCGACGAGATCATCGTCAGTGGCGAGGAGCATCCGGCGCTGTTGATACCGGTGCTCAACCTTGCCCGGCGTCGAGGGCTGCGCGTGCGCCGGATGCCGGTCAGTCACGATGCTGATGAGATGCTCGAAGAGTTCCGCGCCCGGTTGACGCCCCGGACACGGTTGGTCGCGGTCAGTCATGTCACGACGGACTCCGGAATCACCTTGCCCGTGCACGAGATGACGCGATTGGCGCACGAGCAGGGAAGCCTGGTGCTGCTGGATGCGGCGCACTCGCTCGGCCAGTTCAGGGTCGATGTGAAGGCCCTCGACTGCGACTTCTACGCGATGGTGGGCTACAAGTGGGTGATGGGTCCGTATCCCTCGGCGGCGTTGTACATCAAGCGCGACCTGCTCGACGACATCGATGTCACGTGGACGGGGAGCCGAGCGACCGTGGGTGGTGGGACGCAGATGGAACTCGATGACCTGGAATGGGTCGATGGCGCGCGCCGGTTCGAATATGGAGGCCGGCCGTTCTCATACGACACCGCGATGGCCGCCGGCATCGAGTACGTGGAGACCCTCGGGCTGGACGCGGTCGCGGCCCACAGTCGGCGGCTGGCCGAAATGTTCCGGGATGGGCTCGCCGGCATCCCGGGCGCGCACCTGAAGAGCCCGCACGATCCGGACAGAATGACGGGGATCGCGGCGGTTGCCCTCGATGGGGTCACTGGCGTGGATCTGTCCGCGATCCTGCGCGATCGCTATCGGTTCGTCACGCGACCGGCGCTGCGCGGCACGAGCGTGCGCATCTCCTTCGCTGCGTTCATCGACGATCATGATGTCGAGCGCTTGCTGAAGACGCTGGGCATGATTGTGCGGGAGGGATCCTGAACTGGTCTGCCGGACGATATCGTTGCGGGCACCTGCCGCCAGGTTCGGTTGGGTCGGCAACGGGCCCACCTCCATGAAGCGCGATTCTGACAACAGCGACCGCGAACCGCGTGTGTATGATGGAGCGGTGGAGGTGGGGCGACCGATGCGCGATCCACTGACATGTCGGCTTGCTATCGTTGCCAAAGCGGTTCGACGAGCCAGTCCTCTGGAAACCCCATATTCGCCAGACTGACGTGCGAAAGGCGTGGAAACGCTTCAAGATGCGCGACGAGTTCCGCCTTGCAGGTAGACGCCGGCTCGATGCGGTCGAGGAGGTAGGCGATGCAACAGAGCACGACGTACTGGCGTCGGCTGTCTGCAGCCGAGAGGCTCCTC
>JAUIGA010000288.1 GCA_030430125.1 Chloroflexia bacterium
GGATTTCGCCCGCCTGGTCGAGCTCGCGACGGTCATCGATCTCCTTCTTCTTGAGCTCGGAAATCAGGAGACGGATCGTATCCCTCCGCTCGTTGTCCTTGTCTCGCATGGCAGTCTTGAGATCCGTCTGGAGGCGCTCTTTCAGTGAATCGGCCACTACTCTTCTCCCTTGTGGTCGGTTACAGCCAGCGGGCCCAGCGGCGCACCCCCCATGATATGCAGGTGCAGGTGGTGCACGGTCTGACCGGCCTCTTCGCCGACATTCGTCGCCAGCCGGAATCCGCGCTCCCCCAGTGCCTCCATGGCCACGGCATTGGCGGCCGCCACGAGCGCGCTCAACATCGCGGCGTCATCGTCCGTGATTCTGGCAATCGATGCGATATGTCGCTTGGGCACAGCCAGCAGATGTACCGGCGCCTGCGGGGCGATATCCCGAAAGACCAGAACGTCTTCGGTCTCATACACCCGGTCCGCCGGGATGTCGCCGGCGACGATGCGGCAAAACAGGCAATCACGCTCGTCCATGCTACGGTTCCTTTCAGCAGTCGTGGCGCGGGAACTGCCCGTCGCATTCCAACTGGTGACAAAAAGTATGCCAGAACTCCCTGAAGTCGAAACCGTCCGCCGCATCATTGATCGAGAGGTGTCCGGTCGCACCATCATCGGTGCATCCTTCCGCGATTTCCCCGGCGTCACGGGCGCTACCGATCCCGCCACCTTCGATGCACTGATCAGCGGACGCGTCATCTCGGAACCGGAACGCTACGGCAAGTACCTGGTGCTCCCGCTGGACAACGAGCTCGCGCTGCTGATTCACCTTCGCATGACGGGTCGCTTGCTTGTGTTGCCAGCCGCGGCCCCGCCAGCGCGATTCGAGCACCTCGCCATCCATTTGGATACGGGGCATGATCTTCGCTTCGCGGATCAGCGGAAATTCGGCCGGGTGCTGATCCTGCCGGCCAACGCCGCGCGTGAGCAAATGTCCAACTTGCTCGGCCCCGAACCATTGGGTCGCGACTTCACGGCCGCCTATCTCGCCGATCGGTTGCGGGGACGCACGACGTCCATCAAGGCGTTTCTTCTGGACCAGCGCAACGTGGCAGGCCTCGGCAACATCTATGTCGACGAAGCGCTGTACCTTGCCCGTCTCCATCCTCTGACACCGGCAGGATCCCTGGCTCCCGATCGTGTCGGGCCGCTGGCGCGCGCGGTGCGAAGGGTTCTGCGAACGGCCATCGCGAATCAGGGAACAACATTCTCCACATTCGAGAATCCGTATGGTGAACGCGGGAGCAACGCCGAGGCGCTCGCGGTGTACGGGAAGGGAAAGACCGGCATGCCATGCCCAAGGTGCCGCACGCCTTTCACCTGGATAAGAGTGGCCGGGCGCGGGACATCATTCTGCCCGCGTTGCCAACCACTCAATGCAATCGATCAATCTCTGGCGGAGTGAGCCGATCAAGACGAATCGCGCCACACCCATTGGCGCAGCGAGGAACCACGTATCGTGGCGGCGGGCTGGTTGGTATACTGTGGCACGGGTCAAACTCCGGTCCATGCTGGCGCACGGTATCCAGGTTGAATTTCACGCACAGAATCCAGCGAGTGTCGACAATGGGAAGCAGCCAACCAACGATCTCCGGCCAACCGGGGTCGGTGCGGACGACGGAAGCCCAACTCACCATCGCCGCACGTTTCCAGCGTGCCATTGACGCACTCGCCGAGCGGCTCTTCGCTCCGATCGATATCGCATCCATCGTGGTGTTCCGGATTGCGTTTGGCGTCGTCATGCTCTGGGAGATGAATCGCTACATTTCCCATGGGTGGATCGACAGCATCTACCTCGAAACCCAGTACCGGTTCTCGTACGCGTTCTTCGGGTGGGTGCAGCCGTGGCCAGGTAATTGGCTCCACGTGCACTTCCACATCCTCGCGGCGCTGGCGGCAATGATCGCGCTCGGGCTGTTCTATCGCGTCGCAACAATCCTGTTCTTCCTCGGTTTCGCCTACGTATTCCTGCTGGACAAGGGCAACTACCTCAACCACCTGTACCTGGCAACGCTCATCAGTTTCCTGATGATGTTCGTTCCCGCCAATCGGCTGGTGTCGGTCGATGCCTGGAGGAAGCCGCAGATCAGGTCGAACACCGCACCAACCTGGGCGCTTCTCCTGCTCGCCTCCCAAATCGCGGCAATCTACGTCTTCGGTGGCATCGCCAAGCTCAACGGCGACTGGCTGCGGGGCCGGCCGATGGATCGCTGGCTGCCGAACAGCAACGACGTTCCGGTCATTGGCCGGTGGTTCGATGAGAGCTGGACCCCGTACTTCTTCAGCTACGGCGGACTCCTCATCGACTTGTTCATCGTCCCGCTGATCCTCTGGCGCAGGACCAGATGGTACGCCGTCATCGTCCTGATCCTGTTTCACCGGTTCAACGCCGAGATCTTCACGATCGGCATCTTTCCGTCATTCGCGACCGCGGCGATCATCCTGCTTCTGCCGCCCGATCTCCCCCGGAAGGTACTCGGCGCCCTTCGACCCGCTCATACCGGAACTCGCTCGACATCCAGGTCCCGGACGGACGACTACGCCGATCCCGCGCCGGGTGTTCCATTCCTCCGGCGTCCCATGGTGCAGCGTGTCACGCTCGCGCTGGTGGTCGGCTACATTGCGCTGCAGGTTCTCGTTCCGCTCCGGTTCCTGCTGTACCCCGGCAATCCGGGCTGGACCGACCAGGGTGACCGATTCGCCTGGAGAATGATGTTGCACTCAAAGGTCGGCGAGATCAGCTACGAGTTGACCGATCCCGCCACCGGTCAGACGTGGACCGTCGATCCAAACGACTATCTCACCGACCTCCAGGTGGGCTATCTCGTTGGCCAGCCTGACATGATCCTGCAGTTCAGCCACTTCCTCGCCGACGAATGGGGGGAGAAGGGTTTCCCGGATGTCGAGGTTCGCGCGAATAGTGTGGTGTCGTTCAATTCACGCCCAGCGGTCCCGATCGTCGACTCGTCCGTCGACCTGGCCGCCGAGGAACTGACAATCGGCAATGCCTCCTGGATCACCTCCCTGGACGAGCAGCAAGAACTATGGGAAGCGGAGAACACCGAGAGCGAGTCCGCGAGCTAGCGGGGTTCGCTCTTCCTCGGACTTCCGGGGATTGGGTGCTCTTTCACGGCCCGCTTCTCGCCCGTGTCGACCGAAACCTGAA
>JAUIGA010000020.1 GCA_030430125.1 Chloroflexia bacterium
TTCGCCCTCCGTGACGACGCCATCTACTGTCGGCGCGGCCGCGACCGGCGATGCGACAGGCGTCGCGGCCACCGGCGTGGCGGAATCCTGCGCGGCGCCGATCGCCGGCACATTCACCACCGGTACCAGGTTAATGCCAGCCTCTTCGGTGCTGGCCACCCCGGAAGCCACCGTGCGGATGTCGAGCAGGTAGTCACCGCCGAGGCCCCCAGCCGCGCCGGTCGGCAGCGAGGTGTCCTCGTTGGTGACAGCGAACGTCAGCGTCGTCGTCTCATTTGCGGCCAACGTGAGGCCCTGGGTGTCGTTGTCGGTGGTGAAGCCTTCCGCCAGCACGATGGTCACCGACGCATCCTGCTCGTCCGCCGTGTTGTTCGTGACGGTCACAGTGATGTCGCGCGTCTCGCCGACACCAATGGGCACCACTGGCTTGATCAGCGTGTCGAGCGCCGGCTGGTTCACCTGTTCGAGCCACTCACGGTAGTGGGCAACCTGGGGCAGCGGCTCCAGGTGCCCCTCCACCGGAGGCGTGACCTGAACGATGTCCACATTCTGGCCCGTCGCGCCGTCAACGCTGAGCGTCGCGGTGATGCGAACCCGCCCGACGTCGGCATCCTCGGCCGGAACGACCGTCACCGTCTCCGTGTAGGAGGCGCCTTCGTCGCTCGCCTCCATGGTGGCTTCGCCGCTCTCCGCAGTCCATCCCTCCGGCAGCTCGTAGCTCACCGAAACGTCGCTGGCCTGCCCATCCGGCAGCTCGGCGGTCGACGTCACCTCGAATGGCTGACCAGCTACCACATCGAACTGGGACGCCTCGACGTCGAACATGGTCCCGGCGGGCAGTCCGCCGGTCGTATCGAAAAGTGCGCCTTCGAGCATCGCCGTCGGGTCAGCATTGCCCACGGTGAACGGCGCGCGACTGTCGATCAGCGCGAAGATATCGCAACCAATCTCTTCCGGGTCCTCGGGAACATCCGGGAACCCTGCCCACCCCTGCGAGGCATACATGCGCTGCGCGGTCCGCTCAACCTGCGCCCATGTCTGCCCGTCGTTCAGCTCGGATGCCACACCGCCCCAGACGCCAAACACCAGCTCGGCGCCGTCCTGGCTTGCAATGGCCTCGGCACAGGATTCCCCGACCGGTGCGCCGGGCACAAAGGACGATGTGAAGATGCGGGATGGCGACCAGGGCTGGAGCCCCTCATCCTCGATCTGCTCCGGGAACACCGACGGGTCGCCGGCTGCGTCGAACGCCGCCACCGCGAACCGCGCCGCCATCTGGTGATGCCCGTGCGTGTTCGGCGACGGGTTCATCGTGACGATGACCTCCGGGGTCGTCGCCCGAATCACCCGCACGACGCGCTCCAGCGTCTCGTCATACCCCCAGGCGCCCTCGGTGAGCTCGGCGCTCAGGTTGTAGTAGAAGTCCACCTTGTCGAGGTTGTAGATGTGCTCGATACCCGCAAGGCCAACCGCGGCGCGTTCTTCCTGTTCCCGAATCAGGCCGAGTGCCGGTCCTTCTTCGGTCCCGACCGCGTTGCCGCCGCCTTCGCCACGAGTGATCGTGATAACCCCGACCTGCATGCCGTTGAATTCGTTCCACTGGCCATAGGTCGACAGCCGCGAGGCTTCGTCGTCCGGATGCGCCCCAATGAACAGCACATCGAGATCGACGACACCGGACTCGCCTTCGACCGGGGATGCCCCCGGACTGGCCTCCGTCGACGGGGTTGCCGCGTCCTGGGCGGCGATGGCCACCGATGGCCCCACCACGCTGCTCAGCATCAGCATCAGCACCAGCAACAGGGCAGGGACCCGCATGCGCGTACGTCTCATATCCTCCGTCCTTTCGATCGAGCTGCGCCATGCAGCCAAGGTTCATCGTGCGGACAGCAAATCACATACCTTCGCGCTCGGCAATAGCCTTGAGGGCCCATGAGGTCAGGATCGATCGAACGACGCGTCCTTCAGATCGACAACGAGAGAAACACCCGAACAGGAACGTGTTGCGCCGCCACGAGGACAGCCGATCGGGTCTCCCCCTGCGGAATGGGAAAATGTTCCCTTGGGATCGGATTGCGCTCGAGATACCTACGCGTAGTGCCGCCCCTGTGGCGGCTGCGACGTCGATGGACTTACTGCCGGCAGGTTGGGTCAATTGTCGAGAGACCCGGTGCAACGTGTGCCAGCAGCCCGCCGGCAAAGCCCGGGCGACTACCCCTTGATCGCGCCCTGTGTCAACCCTTCGATCATCTGTCGCTGGAACAGCAGGAAGACAACCGTCAACGGCAAGAAGATGATCGTGGCGCCGGCGGCGGTGACCGGGATATCCGAGGTCCATCGCTGCTGGAAGAACAACAGGCCGACCGGCAACGTCTGGAATGTCGGATCGACATTCACCACCAGCGGCAGGAGGAACTCGTTCCACGTCCAGATGAAGAACATCAGCGAGAGTGTGCCCACAAATGGCCGCGCCAGGGGGAACATGATCTCCCAGAGAACCCGCCAGGAGCCGGCGCCGTCCAGCACGGAGGCCTCCACGATCTCGCCGGGAACACCGGAAAACGCCTCGCGCATCAGCAGTGTCCCGAACGACATGCTCATCGCGATCTGCGGCAGGATCAACGCCCACAGGCTGTCCAGCAGCCCCATTTCCCGCATCAGGTAGAACAGCGGGATCACCAGCGCCTGCAGCGGCACCACGAGGCCGAGCAGCAGATAGATGAAGATGGCCGACTTCCCGCGGAACCGGTATCGCGCGAAGGCATACCCGGACATGCACGACAGCACCAGCGACGGCACCACCACGCCGAACGCGACCACCAGGCTGTTGATGAAGAACCGGTCGAAGTTGCCATCCACCCACGCACGGCGATAGTTGTCCCACTGTGGCTCTTCCGGCAGCGAAAACACACCCTGCACCAATTCCACCGTGGTCTTGAGCGAGGCGAGAATGGTGATCAGGAACGGCACGACCGCGACCACGACGCCGAGCATCAGCAGCAGGTACACCGGGAGTCGCCTAATCATCGTTGTCCCTGAACAGGCGGAGCACCAGCACCGACAGCAACAGCGTCAGCACCGCCAGCACCACCGCGATGGCCGTGCCGTAGCCGACCCGGTTCGCGTTGAACGCCGAATTGATCATGTAGAGCGCGAGCACCTGCGTCTCGTCGCCGGGACCGCCATTGGTCGTCGCCCGGATCACGTCGAACGCCCGGAGCGCGAGGATCAGGTTGACGGAGAACACCACGGCCATCTCCCGCCGAAGACCCGGCAGCGTGACCACTTTCAGCTCCTCCCAAAAGCCGGCGCCATCCAGGCGCGCGGCTTCGTAGAGGTCGTTCGGGATCTTCTGGATACCCGCCACGAACAGCACGTAGCAAAAGCCATACGCCGCCCAGGCTCCGATCAACCCGACGGTCGGCAGCGCCCAGGTAAAATCGCCCAGCCAGCTCGGCGGCGACTCGAATCCGAGGCGCTTGAGTGTCGAGTTGACCGGTCCGAACACCGGGTTGAGGATCCACCGCCAGACCACACCGATCAGTACACCCGGCATGATGTACGGCAGGAACAGGCCGGCCTGGAAGAACCTGGCACCCCTGAGCTTGAGCTGATGCACCAGCACGGCGGGCAGCAGCCCGAGCACCGCCGGCAGCAACACGAAGAAGGGTATCAGGACGATGTTGTGCCAGAGCGCGCGCCAGAATTCATCGCTGGTAAACGCGTCGACATAGTTGTCCAGCCCGACGAACTCCAACCCGCTGAGGGCGATGCCATCCCAGTCCGTCAGGCTGATCGCCATCGTCCCGGCGACGGGCACGGCCATGAACGCGGTGAACACGATGACCGCTGGCAGCAGGTAGAGATAGGGTTCGGCGCGCGCGAGGAATGATCGCTGGACGACCGGCTGCGCCACATCGTGCACGCCGCTGGCAACGTCGGGCCGTGTCACATCTTCCACCTGGCTCTCCCCCACTGGACACGTACCGCGTCGGCATCTGTCGAGGATACTACGTTGCCGTCGGCGTTCGAACGACAACCGGGGAGGACTCAGCGTCCTCCCCGGTGCCACAAGTTGACTGCGACCAGCTCGTTCGCCTACTCGAACGACGCGGCGTAGAACTCCTGCAGGTTCGCGGCGAACTCTTCCGGCGTCACCTGCAGCCCGAGCAGCTTCTGCAGCTCGCCGGTGATGACATCGTAGAAGCCCGGCGCGGCCCAATCGAGGTAGTGACCGAGCGTGTCGTTCGCCAGTGACGTGTTCCAGGCCGTGTAGAGGTCGCCCGACACTGTGTCCGCGACGATCTTGTCGGCGGGAATCTCACCTGCCGGCAGCAGCCCAGCGTCGACGAACGCGTTGAACGACTCCTCCGAGACGAGCTTGTCGATGAGCGCCGCCGAGAGATCAGGGTCCTCGGCGTTGACGGTGATCGCGTGCGGGATGCCCACGCCGCCGACATGCAGCACCGTTCCGCCCTCCTCGACCGGCGGCATGAGGAAGAACCCGGACGATTCGCCCAGATTCGAGCCCACCGTGCCTGCCTGCCAGCTGCCCTGCAGCAGCATCGCGCCCGAACCGGCCTCGAACAGCGCAGCCGCATCGTCGGCGCCGATTCCGTCGAACCCGTCAAGCAGGTACCCGGCGCTCACCCAATCCTGCAGCCTGGCCGCGGCATCGATGATCGACTGATCCTCGAACGACTGCTCGCCGGTCCGGTAGATGATCCCGTCGAGGAACTCGCGGGTGGCCATGGTGCCGTGAATGTCCCCGAACAGGTGGATTGCCGGCCACTTGTCCAGGTTGCCGAAGACCAACGGTGTCTGCCCGGCGTCCAGTAGCGCCTGGAAGGACTCCTCGAGCCCCGCAAGTGTCGTGGGGAGTTCAACGCCAGCCTCGCCGACGATGTCCTTGTTGTAGAACAACCCGACGATCTCGGCCTCAACCGAGACACCCCACAGCTGTCCCGAGCCGAACGCCGTGCCATCGGTGCTGTACATGTTGCGCGCGAGCAGGCCGTCGGGCAGGCCTTCGGCCCAACCGTACTCTTCGACGTAGTCAGTGATGTCCACCAACTGCCCGGCGCGAACCATCGGCCCCATCAGCGATTCGCCGTTGTTCACCTGGGCGACATCCGGCCCCTGGTCGCTGTCGACCACGCGGGGCAAGGTGTCCTGGAGCTCCTCCAGGGTCCAGCCGCGATGCTCGACCGTGACGCCCTCATTCTCGGCAGCGAACGATGCGCCAAGGTCATCCACGATCGCCTTGCGGGGATCAGCGTTGAACGTGTCCCACACCTCGATCGTCGTCTCGTCCTGTGCCGCCGCGAGGTGTGGCGCGCCGAGAATCGCGGGTCCGAAGGCCGCGGCCCCGGCGACTGCGCCAGTCCGCTTGAGGAGTGATCGACGATGCATGCTCATGTCACGTGCCCTTTCCTTGTCGCAGCCGCCAGCAGGCGACGATCGTCACCGGCCACCGACTTGGAAGTTGACCCTACCGACGCATCTTGGCACACGGCCGGGTGCCAGTCAATGAAAACACCGATACATGCTCACCACACCGAATCAACCGGCTGTGACTCCATCGGAACAGTCCCGGTCGACGCTCCGGCGGCACCGGTGACGTTCAACGCCACCTCGTCGTCGGGAATCCGCATCGCGCAGGAGATGATCGACCGCCAGTAGCCAGGGCTGTCCGTCCGGTCGCGGTCGAGCACAATTACCGAGGGATGGTCGCTGTGTCCGGCGATCCAACGGTTCAGGATGTGCGCATCATCGAGCGAATCGTGCGACACGTCCGGCAACCCCTCCTGCTGGAACCGGCGCCATGACCCCATGAGGCGCTCCACAACTGCCTCGGAGTCGGCCAGCGAGGCATCGGGCCTGCCGGCCGGCTCCTCCATCACACGATCCTCGGGTTCTCCAGCGACGACGGGAGACGTTGGTCCTTCTCCGATGATCTCGTCGGCGATCGGGGTGCTCGGTGCCAGGGTGCGCGACCAGATTCGGCCCTTCGCCACCAGCCAGAGATCGCGCACGCCGGGGTCGGGTGTCGGCGCCACCAGCAGCAGCGTATGCTGCTCGATCGCCCGCCGAAGCTCGCGTTGCCCTGCAACCACACCGTTCACCACCGAGAGGTTTCGCCGCAGTTTCTCCGCCCGTTCGAAGTCCTGCCGCTCGGCGGCTTCCTCCAGCGCCTGCCACAACACTTCGTACAGCGCGTCGTCGTCGCCATCCAGGAACCGAATCACCTGATGCACCATGGCCCGGTAGTCGTCTCGAATCGAGACATCCACACACGGCCCCATACATTTGCCAAGCGCCAGGCGCATGCACGGGTTGCCATAGCTGCGGGCATCCCGGAACGATCGCGTGCAGGTCCGCAGGGGCAGCACGTCGTTGATCACATCGACCGTCCGGCGGGCGGAGCTCCGGCTGCGATACGGACCGAAGTACCGCGCGCCGTCATCCTTTCGATGCTTGACCAGGGTCACGCGTGGCCAGCGGTTGCTGACGTCGACCCGAATATAGGGATAGTGCTCGAAGGATCGCAGCGCCGAGTTATACGGCGGTGCGTACCGCCGGATCAGCTGTGCCTCCAGAAGCAGTGCTTCGAGCTCGGAACCGACGACCTCGGTGTCGATGGCGTCGATCGCCTCCAGCAGCCCCTCCATCTTGCGAGAATAGCCGACCTGCTGCGAGAAATAGGTACCGACACGCTCCCGCAGGTTCTTCGCCTTCCCCACGTAGAGCACCTGTCCGGCGGCATCGCGCATGATATAGACGCCGGTCTTGCGCGGCACGCCCTCCAGCAGGCTGCGATCGACCAGCGAGCGCCCCCGGCCGACCTTGTTGCGCGACGAACGACCGCGCGGCGTCGCCATGACCCGGAGCGCGTCGGTGGATGCGACACCCTGCTGGCGCGCGGTCTCCTCCAGGCGCAGCGCGACCTCCGCCGTGAGCACCGCGTCCACACCCGCCCGGTGAATCTTGCGAGGGTTGAGCCCGACCTGCCGCGCGACCCGATCCAGGCTCGGCCGGCGCAGCCCCGAAATCAACCGGGTCGCGAGCGTCAACGTATCCACCGACTCGTTCACCAGCTTCCCGACATGCACACGCTGAAGCTCGGCATTCAGGAACCCGATGTCGAACCCGATGTTATGCCCGACGAGCAGGTCATCCGCCAGAAACTCGACGATGTCGTCTGCCAGCGTTCCGAACGGCGGCGCGTCGGCCACATCATCATCGCGGATTCCGGTGAGCTTCGAGATGTAGGCGGGAATGCGTCGACCGGGATTGACCATCCGATTGAACCGTCCGGTCTCCAGCCCGTCTTCAAAGCGAACCAGGGCAACTTCGATGATCCGCTGGCTGGCTGCCTTGAGACCTGTCGTTTCGACATCAATGGCGACGAAGCGCGGCAATAGCGTTGTCCCGTCGCCAGGATTCCCGGACACCTGATCGCGCAGGATCCACCGGCCATCCGCGGCGAGCATCAGGCGGTCCTCCGCAGCCAGCGCGGTCTGAAGCAGGGTTCGCCACAAGGTCGGCGACGCCCCGCGGCCGAAAACGTGCGCGACGAGGGCATCCTCGTGCGCGCTTCCACCCTGGGTCGCGACGAACTCCACGGCACTCGCGCTCAACGCTTCGTACCGCCCCGCTGGCTGTTCCTGTTGGTGCTCGTCCTGAAAGGTCATCCGAAGCCGTATCCTGACGCGCGCCACGCATTTGCCGCAATCTGGCGCAACGTGCTATCCCTCCGGTGGATGTTCGCCGAGGGTGCGGAGTGGGTATATCGTACCCTGTGACGTCCGGACAAAAGGAGCGCCCGACAGATGACCGATGCGGTGCAACGCCGGCTGGACGAGATTCGCCAGGCAATCGATCGCTGGAACTACGAGTACTACATCCTCGACGCCCCCAGCGCCACCGACGCCGAGTGGGACGCCGCGATGAATGAGCTCCGTGCCCTGGAGTCCGAACATCCGGAGCTCGTCACACCGGAATCGCCGACGCAGCGCGTCGGCACCGACGCGCAATCGACGTTTGCCCAGTTCGAGCATGTGCGACCAATGCTCTCGTTGAGCAATGTCTACAGCGAGGAGGAACTCCGCGCCTGGGCGGCGCGCGCCGTCCGGTTCGCCGGCAGCGACGATCTCGAATTCGTCACGGAGCCCAAGATAGACGGATTGGCCGTCGGGGTCACCTATGTCGACGGTGCCTTCACCGTCGCAGCGACTCGCGGGAACGGACTGGCGGGTGACGATATCACCGAGAACATCCGCACGCTGCCATCCGTCCCGTTGCGACTCCGGCGCTCCGATCGGTTCGGCATGCCTACACGCATCGAGATTCGTGGCGAAATCTATATGCGCCGTTCCGATTTCGAAGCATTGAACACGCGCATGGCCGAGAACGGCGGCAAGCTGTTCATGAACCCACGCAACGCCGCCGCCGGGTCGCTGCGCCAAAAGGACGCGCGCATCACCGCCCAGCGGCCTCTGCGGATGTTCGCGTACCAGGTCGGCTACGTCGAAGGTATCCCCCAGCCTCGATCCCACTGGGAGTCTCTGGAAATGATCCGAGAATTCGGATTCGCAACGTCACCCGATTCGACGTTGTACGACACCATCGATCTCGTTTGGGATCGAGGTGAATACTGGCTGGAACATCGACCGTCACTCGATTTCGAGATCGACGGCATGGTCATCAAGGTCAACGATCTCGCCCAGCAGGAGGAGATCGGCTACGTCGCACGTGAGCCACGTTGGGCGACGGCATACAAGTTCCCCGCGGTGCAACAGGTCACCAGGCTGCTGGACATCCAGGTCAACGTTGGTCGTACCGGCACCCTGAATCCGCTGGCGGTGCTGGAGTCCGTCAACATCGGCGGTGTTGTCGTCAGCCGCGCGACGCTGCACAACGAGGACGAAATCGCCCGCAAGGATATCCGGATCGGCGACACCGTCGTCGTTCAGCGGGCTGGCGATGTCATCCCGCAGATTGTGAAGGTCATGGAGGACCGTCGCACCGGCGACGAGGTGGTGTTCCAGATGCCCGACACCTGCCCGTCTTGCGGGCAACCGGTGCACCGTGAGGAGGGCGAGGCAAAACGGCTCTGCACCAACGCCGCCTGCCCTGCCCAGCTGCAGCGCCGCATGCAGCACTTCATCGGGCGTTCGGCGATGGATATCGATGGGGTTGGGGACAAGCTCGCCGACCGGTTCATTGAGCTCGGCTGGATCCACGATGCAGCCGATCTCTACGCGCTCGACTACGACGCGGTTGCCGGTCTCGAAGGGCTCGGGGAAAAGAGTGCGGAGAATATCCGCAGCGCGATCGAAGCCAGCAAGACCCAGCCGCTCTGGCGAGTCATCCACGGACTCGGCATTCGCCACATCGGCGAGCGCACCGCAACGCTGCTCGCCGATCACTTCCACTCGCTCGATGCGCTCGGGGCAGCCTCGGTCGACGAGATCGCAGCCGTCCCTGGTATCGGTGGCGTGCTCGCCCAGAGTGTGGTCGACTTCTTCGCCGAGGCCCCGAACCGGGAGCTCGTGCGTCGGCTGGCGGAAGCCGGCCTGCAGACACGCCAGGACGCCCCCGAACGAGATGGCGAACAACCGCTTGCCGGCATGACACTGGTGCTCACAGGCCGGCTGGAGCGACACACGCGGGCCGAAGCGGAGGAGTCGCTCAGGTATCTCGGCGCAACCGTCGCCGGCTCCGTTTCGAAGAAAACGACAGCGGTCGTGGCAGGGGAGGCGGCCGGGAGCAAGGCCGAGAAAGCCCGCCAGCTCAACATCCCGGTGCTTTCCGAAACCGACCTCGCGACGCTACTCGATGGCAGGATTCCGGAGGCGCTCGGCGAATCGCCGTGACTGAACGTGCTATCCTGTCATCACCACCCCGCGGCGGTCCGCGGAGCGCGCCAGCGACATGGGATGATGGGAGAGATGATGACCGGCTTCACCGTTTCGTCGCGGGATCAGGACCCCGTGCAGACTGTCCGGACCATCGCCCGTGTCGCCCAGATGCTGGTCGAGCTCCGGGATGAATATGTCGAGCGCCCGCGCCAGGACACGCTGCAACAGATCGAGCAGCGACTCGACGATCTCATCCGCCTGCGCGACGAGCTTCACCATCACATCGCCGACGAAGATTCGGATGGCGGCGCCTGACGCGTCCGCCATCTCGCCTCGGCTCGACGCCGGTTACAACGCCGATGTGCCGTCGGGCACCGCGCTCGTTCCCGGCTTGACCAGCGGCGCGCCTTCACGGCAAAGCGGGCAACCCTCCGGCAACCACGCATCGACCTTCTGCTGGGCCAACGCCGTCATCGGCACGCCGTCAAACTCCACCTCGCCGCCGCTGCGATCGACAAGCACCCCAATGCCGACGACCTCGACCGGATGCGCGTGCAGCGCCGCAAGCGTCTCGCGCACCGAACCGCCGGTCGTCAGGATGTCATCGACCACCAGCACCCGCGCGCCATCCGGGAACACGGTGTTGCGCCGGATTTCGCGCCGGTCGCTTCCATCCGACACTCGCTCGGCATAGGCGGCGGGCAGGTCCATCTGCCTCGCCGTCTCGAATGCCAGGAGAATCCCCCCCGTCGTCGGCCCGACCACGACGTCGATGCGATCATGTCGAAACGCATCCACAAACCCTGTGCAGGCCCGCTCGGTCGCTCCCGGGTTGCGCAGAAGATCGAACTTCTCCAGGTACACGTCACTGTGACGTCCCGAGGAGAGAAGAAAATGGCCCGTCTTCAGTGCGCCAATCCGGGTCAACTCGGCCATCATGTCGAACTCGGTCACCTGTAGCTCCTGTCGCGTTGCGCGGCTCGATCGCCCTGCGTCGTCAGCACAATCAGTCGCTGCAAGGTTGCAAGGACAACTCGCGGGGTCTGAATGGTCGTCGATTCGTCAGGGCACGAAAATGAATGCCACACCGATGATGACATACAGCGCGATGAGCTGCGCGCCTTCCAGCCAGTTCGATCTGCCATCGATGGAGATCATGATCGTCACGAGCACCGCCGCGACCAACGCCACCAGCTCGAACTGATTGAACACCAGTGTCATCGGCTCGGGGCCTACGAACTGGCTGATCAGCACGAGCGCCGGCGCGACGAAGATCGCGATCTGTAACGCAGAACCGACGGCAATGCCGATCGACAGCTCGATCTGGTTCTTCATCGCCACCTGGACCGCGACAAGATGCTCGGCCACGTTGCCGACCAGCGGCACCAGCATCACCCCAACGAACAGCTCCGACAATCCCCATGCCTCGGCGGTCGGCTCGATCGCCCCCACCATGATCTCGCTCATGAAGACGATCGCAATCGTCGAACCCGCCAGGAGGCCGATCGCCACGGGCAGTGTCATGCCGCCGTCACCGCCTTCGGGACCATCCTCGCCGTGCCCCTGCCCGCCTGCAGGAATGACGCTGCGGCGCATGAACACCGTGTACAGCAAGTACAGCCCATACATGACGATGAGCACGATCGCGGTGCCGTCGCTCAGCCGGACAATGTCGGACTCGGTTGGGTGGTGTTCGGAGTCGCCGATCGCAAAGATCGCCGGGATCGCCATCGCCATGATCGCCAGGGACATGATCGACGCGTTCACGCCGGCAATGTGCGCGTCAAATCGCTGCGTCCCGTGCTTGAGCCCACCGAGCAACACCGCCGCGCCGAGCACGATCAGCACGTTGCCGATGATCGATCCGGCGATGCTCGCCTTCACGACTGTCACCAGCCCCTCGCGCAGGGCCACAATGGTAATGATCAGCTCGGCGGCATTCCCGAGGGTCGCGTTGAGCAACCCGCCGATCCGTGGTCCGGTGTGTATCGCCACCGTTTCCGTGGCGTTGCCGAGAATCGCCGCGAGCGGCACAAGGGCCAGCGCCGAGACGAGGAAGTGGAGCGTGTAACCGCCGATATCCAGCAGTTCGAGCGCACCGGCAACCGGTACGAGTACCAGCAAGGCATACAGGTACTTCACGCTCCCCTCCTGTCACATCAGCGCTGCGGTCAATCTGGCTCCGTTCCGTATCGCGGGTTGGCAACGCCGACAATGTCCGACAGGCGCGCGTAGCCGTTCGCCGCCAGCCAGGCCGGAATGCCGTCGACCAGCTCCATCAGCACCTTCGGCTGCGCGAATGCCGCCGTTCCGACCTGAATCGCGCTGGCACCGGCCATGAAGAACTGGATCGCGTCCTCGACGCAGGAGATCCCGCCCATGCCGATGACCGGAATAGACACCGCGCCAGCAACCTGCCAGACCATTCTCAGCGCGACCGGCCGCACCGCTGGACCGGAAAGCCCGCCGGTAACATTGGCCAGAACTGGTGCGCGTTTTCGCACGTCGATGGCCATGCCGACGAGCGTGTTGATGAGCGAAACGGCGTCGGCGCCAGCATCCTCGACCGCCTGTGCGATCTCGACGACATCGACGGCGCCGGGACTGAGCTTGACGATGACCGGAAGCGTCGTGGCCCGGCGCACCGCCCGGGTGACGTCCGCCGACATCCGGGCATCCCACCCGAAGCAGAAGCCGCCGGCGTTGATATTGGGGCACGAGATGTTGACCTCGATGGCCGCCACACCGGAAACGTCGTCCAGTCGCCGCGCCATCATCTCATAATCCTCGACGCTTTCGGCCGAGATATTGACAATGGCGGGTACCTCCCACGTCGCCCACATTGGTGGGTACTTGCGTATGAATCGCGAGATGCCGGGATTCTGCAATCCGATCGCATTCAGCATCCCTGAGGGCGTCTCCGCGATTCGCAGCATGGGATTGCCGCTGCGGAATTCCGGCGTGATGCCCTTGCTCACGAAGGCGCCGAGTCGCTGCACGTCGATCGCGCCGGCGAACTCCTGCCCATATCCAAAGCACCCGGACGCAGGTATCACGGGGTTGCGCAGCACAAGCTCGCGCGGGTTGCTCGGCGCCAGGTCCACGGAGACGTCAGGAACGGTCGATGTCATCCCCATATCAGCTCGTCCATGTCGAAGGCGGGGCCATCCACGCAGGCGGTGCGCATGCCCCGTCTGGTCTCCACCACGCACCCGAGGCAAGCACCGATGCCACACGCCATCGGCCGCTCGACCGCCATCTGCACATCTGGGCGGTCGCCGAGCCGGTGGCGATGCACCACATCCCGCAGCGAACGGAACATTGGCTCCGGCCCACAGCTGAACACCTGGTCCGCCCAGCCCAGGTACGCCGGCACCAGATCCGTCACGAATCCCGTATGCCCCATGCTGCCGTCGATCGTCGCGACGACGTACTCGACCTCCTCCGGCAGCTCGCTGGCCGGCAGGAGTGTGCCGGCATCCTGCGCGCCCATGAGGTACGTCACCTGTTTGCCGGCGCGCACCGCCACTTCTGAGAGCATCAAGAGCGGAGCCGCGCCGACACCGCCCGCGACCATCAGCAGGCGCTCGGTCCTCGGGCGGACCGCGAATGGAGACCCCAGAGGTCCCATCACATCCAGCACCGCGCCCAACGGCTGCTCGCAGAGCCACGCGCTGCCACGACCGTATGGCCGCACCAGCACGGTCATGGTGCCCGCGGAGATATCCGTCCGGTAGACGGAATACGGGCGACGCAGCAGCGGATCGGTCGACTGGGGGTCGCGGCTGAGAATCTGGACGAACTGCCCCGGCTCGGCCGCGCGCACCGCCCAGTCAGGTGCGACGAATGTCGTCAGCACCGAATCGCCCATCACCGGCTCGACGCGGACGATCTCGCCCATGAATTCCAGCTTCGTGCCCAGTTCCGTCGCCATCTGCGCCCCTGTTCCTGCCGCCCACCCAACTGCATTCGTGTACGGGCGACCTGGTGGCTGCCCAGTGGAGGGCGGTTGTCTCCCCGCTCCTAGTACCCGAACGCCGGTGTGCGATACGACCCGATCGGCTCAACGCTGAATCCCTCGTCCACCTGCTCCATCGCCGCCACAACCGTTCTGGCCGTGTCGATAGATGTGATACAAGGGATGCCCCGCTCCACCGCGGCCCGGCGAATCTCCAGCCCGTCCAGTATCTCCTTGTCGGCGGGTCCAGGCGTGTTCAACACACCGTCCACAATCCCGTTGCGGATCACATCCAGCATATCCGGCGACCCGTGCCCGATGCGTTTGGTCACCATCTGCACCGGCATCCCGGCCCGCTCGATCATCGCGGCGGTGCCCTCGGTCGCGTAGAGCTTGTAGCCCATGTGCGTCAGGGCGGTCACGATGTCGAGCGCCTCCGCCTTGTCCTCGTCCGCAACCGTCACCAGGATCGACCCCCGCGGCGGCAACGACAGCCCCGCCGCGACCAACGCCTTGTAGAACGCGGCGTCGAACGAGCGATCGATGCCCATCACCTCGCCCGTCGACTTCATCTCCGGACCGAGGTGGGTGTCCACCCCGCGCAGCTTGGCCATCGAGAATACCGGCGCCTTCACCGCGGTCAGCGGCTGCCGCGGCCAGAGTCCGCCGGTGTACCCCTGCTCCTTGAGCGTCTGGCCCAGCATGATGTTCGTGGCCAGCTTCACCATCGGCACACCGGTCGCCTTGCTCAGGAACGGTACGGTGCGGCTCGACCGTGGATTGACCTCCAGCACGTAGAGTCGCCCGCTGTGGATGACGTACTGGATGTTGATCAACCCGCGCGCGTTCAACCCCAGCGCGATACGCGTGGTGTAGTCGACGATCGTCTCAACTTCGGCAGGATAGAGGTTGACACCCGGATACACCGCGAAGGAATCGCCGGAGTGAACCCCCGCACGCTCGATGTGCTCCATGATGCCCGGAATCAGGACGTCGGTGCCGTCGCAGATCGCGTCGACCTCAACCTCCTTGCCCAGGAGGTATTTGTCAACCAGGACCGGATGCTCCGGTGTCAGCGATGCCTGGTTGCGGATGTACCGGGCGAGTTGATCCGCCCCGTAGACCACCTCCATGGCGCGCCCACCGAGCACATACGACGGCCGGACCAGCACCGGATAGCCGATCTGCGCCGCCACTCGCTCGGCATCGTGCAGCGACGTCACGGTCGCGCCGTGCGGCTGGGGTATGCCGAGATCGCGGAGGAACGCTTCGAACCGCTCGCGATCCTCCGCCAGGTCGATTGTATCGACCGAGCTGCCCCAAACCGTGGCGCCGGCATCGCTCAGCGGTTCGGCCAGGTTGATCGCGGTTTGCCCGCCGAACTGAAGGACGAGTGGCGGATACCGGTCGACGTCGCCGCCAGCTTCGTGCCAGAGGATCTCCTCGACGCTCTCCCGATCGAGCGGCTCGAAGTACAGCCGGTCAGAGGCGTCGAAATCTGTCGACACCGTCTCGGGGTTGGAGTTGATCATGATCGACTGGACATCGGCGGCGTGCAGCGCTGCCGCTGCCTGCACCGAGCAGTAGTCGAATTCGATCCCCTGCCCGATCCTGATCGGGCCGGACCCGACCACCACTGCCCGCTTGCCCTGAAGCGGCGCAGCTTCGTCCTCGCTCTCGTACGTCGAATAGAAGTATGGAGTCGAGGCCTCAAACTCGCCGGCGCAGGTATCGACCATCTTGTACACCGGCGCCATGCCGAGCTGCCGTCGCATGGCTCTTACGCCAGCCGCCGGCATCCCGGCGAGATTGCCGATCTGGACGTCGGAGAACCCAGCCCGTTTCGATTCCCACAAGAGGTCGGCGGTCAGCTCGTCACCGGCAAGCTGCCGTTCAAGCTCGACGAGCCGCTCCAGCTTCCACAGGAACCACATGTCGATGCTGCTGAGCTCGTGAATGCGTTCCGGCGTCACACCGCGCCGCAACGCCGCCATCAACGCCCACAACCGGAGGTCGTTCGGTCGACGGATCAGTTCGTGGATGCGCTCCGGGTTGTCACCCCACGACGGATCCTCCCACCCCAGATCCTTGCCGGTGGTCTCCAGCGACCGTACCGCCTTCTGGATGGCGCCTTCGAACGACCGATCGATCGCCATCACCTCGCCGGTCGCCTTCATCTGCGTGCTGATCGTACGGTCGGCCCGCGGGAACTTGTCGAATGGCCATCGCGGAATTTTGGCAACCACGTAGTCGAGCGCCGGCTCGAATGCTGCCGTGGTCTTCCCGGTGACGACATTGGTGATCTCGTCGAGCCGCTTGCCGATCGCGATCTTGGCACTGAGCCTGGCGATGGGATATCCGGTCGCCTTCGACGCCAGCGCCGATGACCGGCTGACGCGGGGGTTGACCTCGATCACCCCGTATTCCATGGAGTCGGGGTCGAGCGCGTACTGGACGTTGCATCCACCCTCGATCTTCAGCGCGCGAATGATGTTGAGCGCCGACGTCCGCAGCATCTGGTATTCGCGATCCGATAGCGTCTGCGATGGCGCCACGACGATACTGTCGCCGGTGTGCACCCCCATCGGATCGATGTTCTCCATGTTGCAGATGGTGATGCAGGTGTCGGCTCCGTCCCGCATGACCTCGTACTCGATCTCCTTCCAGCCGAGGAGCGAGCGTTCGAGCAACACCTGGCCGATCGGGCTGGCGGTAATACCCGATCGCACGAACTGCTCCAGCTCGTCGCGCGTGTGCGCGACGCCGCCACCGGTACCGCCGAGGGTGTACGCCGGCCGGATCACCATCGGCAGCGGCACCTCTTCGGAGAAGGCCATCGCTTCCTCGACCGAATGAACGATTCGCCCCGGAATGGCCGGCTCGCCGATTCGCTCCAGCAGTGCCTTGAACTGCGCGCGATCCTCCGCCATCTGGATCGACGCAACCGGTGTTCCCAGCATCTGCACGCCGTAACGCTCCAGGTACCCCAGCTCGGCAACCTGGACGGCCAGATTGAGACCCGTTTGCCCGCCGATGGTGGGCAGGAGACCGTCCGGTCGCTCCCGCTGAATGATGCGCCGGATGACCTCCGGCGTCAGCGGTTCGATGTACACGGCATCGGCAACGTCCTCGTCCGTCATGATCGTCGCCGGGTTCGAGTTCACGAGGATCGTGCGCACTCCCTCCTCGCGGAGCGCGCGGCAAGCCTGGGTACCGGCGTAGTCGAACTCCGCCGCCTGACCGATCACGATCGGGCCTGACCCGATGACCAACACACTCTTGGGTGTTCCCATGTCGCCGTTGTTTCCCTTCGTCCTGCGCGAGATGCTTCGAGCGTGCCGTCCCGCGGTTGCGCCCTCGTTCCGGCGCACAAGCGGAGTTACCGCGAGCCTGCCTCTATGAGCCGATCGGAGCCTTCCGGTCGGCGACCATGCTCAGGAATCGATCGAACAGGTAGCCGTTGTCTTCCGGACCCGGCGCCGCTTCCGGATGGAACTGGACCGACAGTACAGGTTGGGTCAGATGGCGAATGCCCTCGACGGACCCGTCGTTCAGGTTCACCAGCCCGACCGACCAGCCATGTCCTTCCGGGAATGTAGCGCCATCGACCATGTAGCTGTGGTTCTGCGCGGTGATCGAGACTCGCCCGGTCACCTCGTCGCGCACCGGATGGTTGCCACCACGATGCCCGAACTTGAGCTTGGTGGTTTCCGCGCCGATCGCGCGCGCGAGCAGCTGATGCCCCAGGCAGATACCAAAGTAGGGGCGCTGGTCGTCCAACAGATGCTGCACGACATCGAGTCCGGCATCGAG
>JAUIGA010000021.1 GCA_030430125.1 Chloroflexia bacterium
GCGTCGCCATCGGCAGTGTCCTCGGTGCCGCGAAGAAGCGGAACGGCGACGCTTGACACGTATCGAACCGGTCGCCAACACGTAGACCCGGGCTCCGATGCCCGGGTTCTTCACGTCCGCCCACGTTCGATTCATTGCGGCCAACGTCATACCGGTTCCCGTGCATTTCGGCTTACATCGAATCCCGAATTACCCGGCATCTCGGCCAGGGTCTACGGGACACTTTCGCCGTGTCGCCGCCGACCAAACATCTCCCGCAGGAGCTCGTCGGCGACCGCCGCTTCGTCCCACGGGACGTGCTCGTCGCCCCAGATGATGCTCGTCTCGTGCCCCTTTCCGGCGAGCAGCACGCAGTCGCCGGGTTCCGCGACCTCGAATGCGCGCTGGATGGCCTCACGCCGGTCGGTGATCGCCAACACTGTCTCTCCCCGCTCCGCACCGGCTGACACCGCGCCGGCGACGATCTGCTCGTTGATCGCTTCCGGGTCTTCGGTCCGTGGATCCTCGCTGGTGACGATCGTGACGTCGGCGATCTCGGCACAGACCGCACCCTGCATTGGCCGCTTCTCGACGTCGCGCTTTCCGGCGCTGCCGGTGACGACGATCAGCCTGCCGGCGGGAAACTGGCCGCGCAGCAGCGTCAGGATCGTCCGCATCGATTCCGGCGTGTGTGCGTAGTCGACGATCACCCGGAAGGGCTGCCCGGCATCGATCGGCTGCATGCGTCCCGGTACCGGCTTCGCGGCATTCAGTGCCTGGGCGGCGTCCTCGAGCGGCACGCCAACACCCAACGCCAGACCGATCGCGCAGAGGGCGTTGGCGACATTGAAGGCACCAGGCATCGGCAGCTCGACGTGGACGGTATTGTTGCTCGCAACGACGTTGAATGAGACACCAGGTCCGCTGAGGTCGACGTTCATTGCTCGCAGATCGGCGTCGTTGCCCGTGCTGCTGTAGGTCCTGACTGTGGCAGTGCCCGCAAACGGCTGTACGGACATCGCGCCGGGGTCGTCGTGGTTGAGGACAACAACGCCGCCTGCCTCCGCTGCCACGCGTTCCAGCAGCATTGCCTTTGCTCGGCGGTAGTTCTCGATGGTCTTGTGGAACTCCAGGTGCTCGTGGGTGATGTTCGTGACGCCCCCGACCGCGAAGCGAACGCCGTCGAGCCGGTGTGTGGCGAGTCCGTGCGAGGTCGCCTCCAGCACGGCGTAGCGGCTGCCGGCGTCCACCATCTCGCGCAGGTAGCGCTGGACGTGACTCGACTCCGGTGTCGTCTGATGCCCGAGATCGTGTGCAACGCCGTTGCCGATGCGAATGCCAACCGTGCCGATAGCTCCGGTCTGCCGTCCGGTGCCGTTGAGGATGCCCTCCAGCATGGCGGCGGTCGTGGTCTTGCCGTCGGTGCCGGTGATGCCGATCACCTCCAGCTCGCGGGACGGATCGCCGTAGAACGCGCGCGCGACCTGCGCCAGCGCCGCGCGCGATGAATCCGGCGCGACGATCTGCGGCACAGCCACCGGCATCTCGTACTCGACGAGGATCGCGGCGGCGCCGCTTTCGATCGCGCTGCCTGCATAGTCGTGGCCGTCACGATCTCCACCCACCAATGCGGCGAATAGCGTGCCGCGCGTCACCTCGCGGGAGTTGTAGACCACGTTGGTGATCGGCGTGCCGGCGTCGCCGATCAGGCGCGCGCCGGGCACCGCCGCGGCGAGCCGGTGAAGTGGGATTGTGCGATGAGAGGGTGGTGTTGGGTGCTCGGTCATGCCTTATCCGGTGATGATGCCCAGCCGTCTCGCCAGCCATGGCAGCAGCGGCAGGTAGCGCCGTTCGACGGTCGGTGGGTAGCTGACAATTTCGCCGCCGAAGCCGGTCTTGAATCGGAACAACCCGCGCCAGTCCTTGCCGTGCGAGCGCGAGATATGGTCGCCTGTGTCGGTGGTCGTGCTGTCGGGATCATGGACGGGGATGCCCCACAGATCGTAGCAGGTGCATCCGCGTTCTCTCGCCCAACGCATCGCGTCGAACTGGAGCGCGATCGCCGCACCGTGTGCGCGGTGTTCGGTCGAGGATGCGCCGTAGAGGTAGATTGCCTCATCGCCGAAGGTCTCGACAACCAGCGCGGCCGCGAGATCGCCTTCGGCCGTCCACGCGCCGAGCAGCGCGGCTCGTTCTCCAAGGGTTTCCAGCACTCCGGCGTAGTAGCTGGCGGGCCAGGTAGCGAACCCGTTGCGCGTCGCCGTCTCCCGCAGCAGCTGGTGGAATGCCGCGATGTTGGTCGGTGTTGGCTCCAGCGGGCCGAATTGGACCCCCCGGCGCGGCGCGAGGCGGATGTTGTAGCGCGTCTTGTGGTGCATCTGCGCCAGCAGCGGATCGTCGTCGAGCAGTGGAACCTTGACCGTGCGTGCCGGCTGGATGTGGCACGGACCCGTCATGACGTCGTGGCTCTGAGCGGCGACCACCATGCCCGGTGGACAATTGGGCTCGAGGATGACGCTGATCGCGCGGTGGCGGCGCGCGGCGGCGTCGATCTCTCGGCGAAGACGCGGCCAGAGCTCGACGCGGTCGCCATCCACCACCGGGCCACGCGGAATGTACCCGATACCGAACGGTCCCTTGTGCCGGAATAGGATTTGCGCCATCGCGACGCCGGTATCGGTCTCTACGTGGATTCGTTCAGGTCGCCAACCGCGTTGTCGCTTGAACTCTCCCCAATCCCACGATTGCAGCAGGTGCCCGCCGTGCTCGCGCAGGCGGGTGTCCCATGATTCGGCTGGATTCACGCTTGCTTCATCCCTGATGGTCTCGTCGCTTCTCCCACACAGACGATAACGCATGTGCGCCCTCGCCGGTTGCGGGTGCGACGATTTCGCCGTGGGAAAGAGCCAGGGCAACGTGCGGCCGCCATCGAATGGACGCTGCCGGTGTCCACGGTCGGGATGGCACGCGTGTTCCGCCCCGCGGAAGGCCGGGCAGGCATGGAGCGATCCGTTCGAGCAATTGCCTGCCCCTGCGGCGTTCGCACGCGAATTAGTTCGAAGTTCGGTTGAACGGTCCCTCTTACCCCGCGACGACGCCGACGCGCCGGGCGAGCCAGGGCAGCAGCGGCACGTAGCGCCGTTCCATGGTCGGCGGGTACGTGACGATGTCGCCGCCGAACCCGGTCTTGAACCGGTAGAGCCCGCGCCAGTCCTCGCCTTTCGTGCCGGCGATGCGGTTGGCGTGCTTGTCCGCCATGCTCTCAGGGTCCGCCGGTGGGATTCCCCACAGGTCGTACGTCTTCGCTCCGCGTTCGCGCGCCCACTTCATCGCCTCGAACTGCAGGGCGAACCCCGCGCCGTGGGCACGATGCTGCGACGACGACGCTCCGTACATATAGATCGCCTCGTCGCCGGAGACCGCCGCGATCAGCATGGCGGCCAGGCTGCCGCCGTTCGACCAGGCACCCATCAGCAGCGCGTCGTCCCCGAATACGTCGAGGAAGTCGGCGTAGTAGTCGATGGAGTGGATCTCGAACTCGTTGCGCTGGGCGGTGTCCTGCATGAGCCCGTAGAACTCGGCGACGTGCTCCGGCGTCGCCGGCAGCGGCTGGAACGTGACGCCTCGCCGGCAGGCGAGCCGCACGTTGTAGCGGGTTTTCTGGTGCATCTGCGCCAGCAGGGCGTCGTCGTCGAGCAGCGGCACCTTGACGGTGCGCACCGGCTGGATATGGCCTGGACCCTTCACAACACCTGCGTCGAAAAACGTTCCGGTCAGGGCAAGCGGTGTGTCCGGCTCGAAGATGATGCTGATCGCGCGGTGCTGGCGGGCCAGGGTGTCGATCCCGTCCCGCAGGGCTGGCCAGAGAGCAGCGGCATCGCCGGACAGGACCGGGCCGCGCGGCACATAGCCGATACTTGCCGGGCCCTTGTGGCGAAACAGCACCTGCGCCATGGCCAGGCCGGCATCATGTTCGACCAGGACGCGCTCCGGTTGCCAGCCGTGGCGGTGCTTGAACTCCCCCCAGCGCCACGATTGGAGCAGGTGCCCGCCGTGCGCGTGGAGGGCGGAATCCCACGCCGATTGTGACGGTTGCGTGGTGGTGTGCGGTGCGGAAATGGTGCCCCCCTTGGACCGTGCCCCACCCGACAGCGTGGTGGTCTAGGTGTCATCGTCGAGGAGGAGCGGGTCGGCCATCAGGGTCGCCTCCACCATCGCATCCTCGATCAGTTCGATATCGCTTTCTGGCGCCGACTGCGCGAGGCGAGTCAGGTACCGGCTAGCCGCCGTTCCGCCGATCTCGCCCATGGCATTGATCGCGGCGTGGCGGACCTCGGCATCTTCGTCCGTGGCGAGATCGGCCAGCACTGGCAAGGCATCCGATTCCCCGATCCGCCCCGCAGCGCGGGCCGCCTCGAAGCGCACCTCCGCGTCGTCGCTGGACGTCTCGTTGAGGACGCGTGGCAACCAGCGCTTGTTGCAGGTACGGCCCATCGCGTAGATGGCCGTGGCGCGGTAGCCGGATTCCTCCTCGTCGTAGAGGTGCTCGATCCAGGCGTTGATTTCCGACCGGCCGGATCGCACCGACGCCGATTCCAGCGCCTTGCCACGCAGGTGCATCGGCGCGTCGGCATTGGCGAGGACTGCCATCAGCACGTCGAAGATCTTGTCGTTGAGCTCCTCCTCGATCTCCTCGTACTCGCCGAGCTCGACGAAGTATGCAAGACCGCGCGCTGCCGCCGCCTGGACGTCGTCGGAGACATCCGAAGCAAGGATGTCGATCAGGCGCTCGGCGAAGCGTGTGTCTTCGTAGCCCCACAAACCGGCGATCGCGAGCTGCCGCACGGCGGCGTCGGCATCCCCCAGCAGCGTGACCAGGGCGCGGTGAAAGGTGTAGTCGAAGCGCTCTTCGGCGAGATCAGCCAGCTCAGACACGACGGCCCGCTTTACGTCCACATCGACATCCGGCCAGACCGCACCCAGCAGGGCGGACTCCCGGACACCCAGGTCCGAGAGACCCACCAGTATGCTGCGCGGGTACTCGCCCCGGCGCAGCGAGGCGATCACCGCCTCCAGCGCCGGGGCCGGCTCGTCGAGGACGTCGTCTTCGTCTTCATCCTCGCCTGTGTCCGTGTCCGGGTGAAAGACCCGGTAGCGGTCGAGGTCGTCGTCAGGCGGATTGGTCATAGGTCAGGATGCCCGATCCGTCATCGCTCACCGACGGCATCGCCTCGATGGTGGCGCGCAACAGCGCCTCCGATGCCGGGCGCTCGACATTGATGGCGACGAGGAGGTCGGTGAAGGCCGCGATCAGGGAGCCACCATCGTCTTCGCCGATGCGCTGGAAGACCTGCTCCACAACCTGCTCGAGGTGCCGGCGCTGCTTGTCCGGGAGGGGCTTTTCGTTGCCCAGGCGCGGGAAGCGGCTTTCGGTCACCAGCCACTCTTCGTTCACTGCCGTGTCGTAGCTGAGCGGCCGGAAGACGTACTTGGGCGAGCGGCGGTCGTCGAGCTCGAGGAACCGATCCTGGCGCTCGTCGTCTTCGAGGTACTCGATCTTGTATTGGCCGTCGTTGTCAGTGGCTTCGATCGAGATCAGCGCGCCGGGGACGAGCTTCTCCTCGTAGAAGTCATCGAGGCCCAGAAGGAAACCGCCACGATTGTGGGTTGGGTAGCGCACCTCAACGAGATACACCGAGTTCTCGAACTGCGGGATTTCGACCATCAGTACTGCCGAACGCTGATCCGGCATCACCGGGGCGGGCAGCAGCGCCTGCATCGACGCGTCAAGCGGCAGCAGGCCATACGTGAACTCGTAGAACGAAACGGTGTGCTCCACCGATCGCACGGACCGCGGCGCGACCGAGCCGACTGGCACCTCGTCGACGAGGTATCGGTAGTCGGTACCGATGTCGGTCGCCTTGCGGCGGGTGGTGCCGATGGACGGCAGGTCGGTCGTGCCCCAGAACGGCTGGTTGTGGGTGCCGAGGAATTCGAAGTTGCGCTCGGACGACAGCCGGAAGTTCATCGAGAAACGCGCGTTCTCGAAGTTGGGGGCGCTGCGCCGGACGCCCAGCACATCCTGGACGAGCACGTCGTCTGTCAGGGGCTGTTCCTGCTCGTTGATGTAGTCGGCAAGGCTGCGCAGGTTGCCTCGGCTCAGCCGGTCGACCTGATCCTCGGCCATCCACTGGTCGCCAAAGTTGGCGACGCGGCTGTCCGACCGGAGCGTCTCGGCAATCGCGGCGGCCACCGCGGCGTCGTCCAGGCCGGAAAAATCGCTCGGCACAACCGCGGGCTCAGCCTGTGGCTCAGCCTCGACCGCTTCCGCTGCCGGTTCGGCGACTTCGGGCACTGCCTCGGCAACCGGCTCGGGCGCTTCGACAGGTTCGGCGGCGCGGGACGGCTTCCGGGTCTCATCCTCCTTGTCGATGGAGGCAACCTCGCCGTCGGTGACGAGCTCGACGGAGACATCCGCGTCGAAGGTGAAGCCCTCGGCGCGCAGTTCGGTTTCGATCTCGACCTCTTCCTCGTGGGCATCCTCGATCGCAGTGGCGACCTCGGTGAACGCCGCCACCTCGGGCACCGGCTTCTCGGTGCGCAACGGACGCTCGGGGGCCGGTTCCGGCGTCATGAAGCGCTCGGCGAACGAGTGCCGGGTATCGGGCACGTTCGGCCGTGGCGCCTGTCCGAGTCGTGTCGAGGCAACCCAGGTCGCCTCCTCGCCTGTCTCAAGGGCGAAGACCTGCGGATTGGCCTCGATCGCGCCGGTCAGCTCGTCGCCGGAAACGTCGAGGGCGGACGCGAGCGCGTCGATCTGCACCCGGATCGCTGCGTAGTCAGATGCGAACATCCCCTGGGCGCGGATGAGTTGGAACGCGCGGCCGGCGAGTTCCTGGATGTCCGCCGATCCTTCAAATGCAATGTCGGGAAGCGTTTGTTCTGCCACCATGCTCGTGGCTCTCCTCTCGGATGGCAGCGCGCACGGGAGTGCGCACGATGCCCATCATGCCTGGGACTAGCGGCTGGCGGCAGCCCGCAGCGCGGCGACGAGCTCGCTGGTGGACATCGGCCGGCCATGCTGGCGGAGTGCCTCGATCAGTGCGGCAATGTCTTCGCTGTTCAGCTCCGGCGTGCGGGTTTCGTTCGCCATGCGTCTCTTCTGCTCCTGCGTTGGGTGGACATGAGGTCGCGCACCAAGAAACAGGGGATGGTGGTCCACCCCTCGTGCGGTCGCCATATATTGTAGAGTGGCGTCGGGCGAAGCGCAAACGGTTGACCACACCGGGACCGGCGGGTACAACTCTGCAGGGATCATGGACCGCCGCGATCGCCCCGTCCCATTACCCGCATCTCGTTGCAACATCCCCCAAGGACCCGCCTGATCATGGCAGATGCCGCCACACCGAAGCTGGCCGTGCTGCGAAGCAAACCCCTCATGTTGTTGATGGCGGGTCACTTCACGATTGATATGTACGGCGGCATGCTTCCGCTGCTGTATCCACTGCTGACCGCCCGGTTCGACATCGACCTCGCGACGGTTGGCCTGGTGTCGCTTGCCTACACGGGCGTGTCGTCGCTGTCGCAACCGGCGTTCGGATGGATCGCGGATACCTATGGCACCCGGTTCACGGGCCTGACACTGGTGTGGACGGCGATCCTGTTCGCCGCGATCGGGTTCGCCGACGACTTCACCACCCTGCTGCTGCTCGCCGCGCTCGCGGGTTTCGGTTCCGGGGCGTTTCATCCCCTCGGTGCCCTCAACGCCAGCGCGGTCATTCCGGACCGTCAGCGCAACAGCGCGATGTCGATCTACGTGACTGGCGGGACGGTCGGCTTCGCGCTCGGGCCGCTCGTCGGTGCGGCGATCTTCGGCCTGTTCGGCATGCAGGGTACGGCGGTGATGCTGCTGCCCGGTGTCGTCATCGCCGGATGGTTGCTGACCAGCATGCGCGGAATCGCGACGACCGGCTCCCGGCGTCGTGCCGGCACCGTCGACGAGACCGCTCCGCCCCTGCCGATCATGGTGATCAGCATCGTGATCCTGGTGATGATGCTGCGGATGGTCCCGGTGGTGGGAGTCCAGACCTTCATCCCGATCTGGTACGAGGATCTTGGCTACAGCCCAGCGTTCTACGCCTCGCTGGCGACGACGGTCGTGCTCTCCAGCGCGGTCGGCGCGATCGGCGCCGGCTCACTTGCCGACCGGTTTGGCCGCCGCAACGTGATCCTCGTGACGCTTGTGGCGACGATCCCGGCCGTTTGGCTCTTCGCGGAGTTTCCGGGACCGTTCGCCTTCGTCACCGGGGCGATGGTCGGGTTGCTGGCGGCCTCGACCGGTCCGCTGCTGCTGGTGATGGCACAGCAGCTGATGGTCGGGCGAGCCGGTGTTGCCTCCGGCCTGATTCTCGGGTTGAGCTTCATCGCTGGGGCGATCAGCGCGCCGCTGTTCGGGACGCTGGCGGATGCGGTTGGCCTGCAGAATGCGATGCGCACCTTGCCCCTTATCGTACTGCTCACCATCGGGGTTGCCTGGTTCCTGCCGACCGAGGATCAGGTGGCACGCCTGTCACAACGCTCCGAGCGCGGCTCGGCCTCGTCGCCGGAGATGGCGAGAGCAGCCGCGGATGGCTCGGCGCGGCAATAGGCGCCGCGACGGCATGTTTCCCTGAACTCCCAGTGGCATCGACCTTGCGGCGCATCGAAGGAGGGCGCGAGGCGACTGTGTCCGCGCCGGCGTTCCGTGAGGGAATCGACATGCTTGACAAGATCAAGGACATGTTCGGAGGTGGCGACTTCGGCGACCTTGCCGAGCTCCAGAAGTACGTCGAGGGGCTGGATTTTCCGATCTCGAAGGACGAATTGATCGTGCATGTTCAGGAGTCCGGGCTTCAGGACGACCTCGTCGCGAAGCTCCAGAACCTGGACCAGGACCAGTTCAAAGACTCGTCGGATCTGATCAACAGCGTGAAGGACCTGATGAACAAGTAGTCGCGAGTCAATCGCACGCACGACCATGACGGCGCCGCTCGAACTCTGGCGGCGCCGTCATATAGTGTCTTGTCATGTTGGATACCTGATAAGATTGGGCAACACGCAGTTGCCAGCAGAACGACGTCAGCGGTGCATTACCTCGAATGGCCCACCGTGGCGAGGCGCTTTTGATCGCTGGAAAGGCGTCAGCGCGACAGTCTCGGCAGCAACGGCGTGACGGGTCCGGAGAAATGGCTGGTTGTCTCACCGAGGAGGATTCCACCATGCGTGTCGTTCCCCGATTGTTGTTCACCCTGGTTCTGGTGCTGGGGTCGATCATGTCGATTGGAGTCGCCAGCGCGCAGGATGATGAGCTGCGTTTCGTTGTTGTGTCCCACGGTCAGGCGGCTGACCCATTCTGGTCCGTCGTGCAGCGTGGCGCCGACCAGGCAGCGCAGGACATGGGCGTGACAGTCGAGTACCAGGCGCCAACCACTTTCGACATGGTTGCCATGTCCCAGCTCATCGACGCCGCCGTGGCGTCGGAGCCGGACGGCATCATCGTTTCCATTCCCGACGCAGAGGCGCTGTCGCCGTCGATCCAGGCGGCACTCGACGCCGGTATTCCGGTCATTTCGATGAACTCCGGCGCGGAAGCGTCGGTCGACCTGGGGTTGATGACGCACGTGGGTCAGACCGAGTATGAAGCCGGGCTCGGTGGCGGTCAGCGGATGGGCGAAGAAGGCGTCACCACCGCCATCTGCCTGATCCAGGAGGCCGGCAACGTTGGGCTCGAGGAGCGCTGCCGGGGATTCACCGATGGCCTCGGCGAGTCCGGCGGCACCGTCGAGCAGCTCGTCGTCGACTTGAACAACCCGACCGAGGCGCAGCAGCGCGTCGAGGCGGCGCTCACCGCAAACCCGGATATCAACGGCATCATGGCGCTCGGGCCGACCGGCGCGGCACCGGCACTGCTCGCGCTGGAGTCCGCAGGTGTCCAGGACACGGTGAGGCTCGCGACCTTCGACCTCTCGCCCGAGGTGCTCGAGGGCATTCAGGATGGCACCGTGTTGTTCGCCATCGACCAGCAGCAGTACATGCAGGGGTATCTCCCGGTGGTGCTGTTGACCCTGTACCAGCGCAACGGCAACGTCGTCGCCAACGACGTCGTGATGACCGGCCCTGGTTTCGTCGACGCATCCAATGTCGACCAGGTGATCAGCCTCGTCGAGGAAGGCACCCGATAGGCATCCGGCCAGGCGGGGCGATCTTCACCCCGCCTGGCGTGCGCACGCGCCGGAGGCGGCAACCGAGATGACCGCATCCCAAATCGACATCGAGCAGCGCGACGTCGAACCCGACGACCGCCTGCAACAGACGCATGTGGTGCGACGACTGCTGCTGCGACCCGAGGTCGGCGCCATCATCGGCGCGGCGGCGCTCTGGGTGTACTTCGCGATTGTTGCTGGCGACACGGGATTCCTGTCCATGCGCGGCACTGCGAGCTACCTCGAGGTGTCGGCCCATCTCGGGATCCTCGCGGTCGCGGTGTCACTGCTGATGATCGGCGGCGAGTTCGACCTGTCCATCGGTTCCATGATCGGCGCCGCGGGCATGATCATTGCCATCCTGTCCGTCGAGCACGAGCTGAACATGTGGGTGTCCATGCTGGCCGCGCTGCTGGTGGCCATGCTCGTCGGTGCCATCAACGGCGTCATCGTGCGGTGGTCCGGTCTGCCGTCGTTCATCATCACGCTGGCCACCTTGTTCATCATCCGTGGACTGACGATCGCGCTGACGCGGATCGAGACGGGCCGCACCCAACTCGGCGGTCTCGACGACGCGGCTGGCTACGACCTCGCGAAGCAGGTGTTCGATTCCAACATCGACCTGTTCGGCGCGGCATTCCCGATCTCGATCGCGTGGTGGTTCGGGCTGACCGCGCTGGCGACGTGGGTGCTGTTGCGTACGCCGTTCGGCAACTGGATCTTCGGCGCGGGCGGCAACGAGCAGGCGGCGCGCAATGTTGGCGTGCCGGTGAATCGAGTCAAGATCCTGCTGTTCGTCTGCACTGCCGTTGCGGCGTGGCTGGTGGCGGTGATCCAGGTGACCGCAACCACGGGTGCCGACGTGCTTCGAGGGACGCAGCAGGAGTTCTTCGCCATCATCGCGGTGGTGATCGGCGGCACGTTGCTGACCGGCGGCTATGGATCGGCGATCGGCGCGGCAATCGGCGCGCTGATCTTCGGCATGGTTCGCCAGGGCATCGTCTACGCAGGTGTCGACGCCGACTGGTTCCAGGTATTCCTCGGGGTGATGGTGTTGATCGCGGTCCTGATCAACCGCTATGTGCGGCAGCGAGCCATGGGGGCGCGATGATGACCGAGTCCGGCTCGTCACCGATGGTCGAGCTCCGCAATGTCACGAAGTCGTTTGGGAATGTGCGCGCGTTGCAGGGTGTCTCCGTGCGCATCGTTTCCGGCGAGGTCCATTGCCTGCTGGGTGACAACGGTGCGGGCAAGTCGACGTTGATCAAGGTTCTGAGTGGCGTGCACCCGCCCGACAATGGCGACATCCTGATCGATGGATCGCCGGTGCGTTTTGGATCGCCGCGCGACGCGCTCCACGCCGGGATCGCAACCGCCTATCAGGACCTCGCGATGATCCCCCTGATGAGTGTCTCGCGGAATTTCTTTCTCGGCGCCGAGCCGGTGAAGGGATGGGGGCCGTTCCGGCGGTTCGATGTCACCACGGCAGACGAGGTTACGAGGGTCGAGCTCAACCGGATGGGTATCGCGATCCGGGATACGTCGCAGCCGGTCGGCACGTTATCCGGTGGCGAGCGACAGTCGGTGGCGATCGCGCGGGCCGTCTATTTCGGCGCGCGGGTGTTGATCCTGGATGAACCCACGGCGGCGCTGGGCGTGAAGGAGGCCGGCGTGGTGCTCCGGTACATCGCGCGGGCGCGCGAACAGGGGCTTGGCGTGATCTTCATCACCCACAATGCGCACCACGCCTGGGCGATCGGCGATGTCTTCACGGTGCTGAGCCGAGGGCGATCGCTGGGGACCTTCCGCAAGGAGGAGACAACGCGGGAGGCGATCATCTCGATGATGGCCGGCGGCGCGGCGCTGGAGGAGCTCGAGCACGAGCTTGGCCAGCACGCCCCGCCACATACGCGGGACTGACCGGGAACGCGTGCGAATTCCAGCGTCGACCATATTGTACCGAGCCTGTCGCGGCGTCCCCGTGCCGGGTTCTGGGTGATGAACGAGCCGCTGCTCCCAAGGCATGGCAGCCATGAAGAAACCCCGCCCACCGTCGTGGCGGGGTTTCTTTACGATGTCCAGTTTCCTGGCGAATCGCCCGTCCCTACTCGCTCAAAACCCCCTCAATCGTGACCTTCGCCTCGGCCAACGCATCCTCCGCCGAGAGGTCGCCCGCCACGACGCGCTCGAAGAGAACATCGAGCTCGTCCTGAATCAGCGCCTGGTTGGTGAACGGCGGCGGAGTCACGAGCGAGTCGAGCGCTTCGAACACGACCTCTCGCGAATCCGGCGGGGTTTGCCCCATCCACGAGTCAAGCACCGACTGGTCCGTGACCGCGGGCAGCTCCCAGTTCGCCCCGACTCGGATCTCGGCAGCTTCCGGACTCGCGGAGAGGAAGCTCTGCCACGCCCAGGCGGCGTCGACCTTGTCGGTTTCGCTGGAGATTGCGACGGCGTTCGAGAAGAAGTGATGCGCCTTGGTGGTGTTGCCCGGCTCCAGCGCGATGTCCCACGCGAACTCCGCCTCGGAGAACTGCGGGAACATCCAGATGCCGGTGGTGATCATGGCCATGTCACCCTGCAGGAAGAGGTCGGTGTCGCCGATCCCGGAGAGATCCGCTTCGGTCGGCTGGTAGCCGTTGGCGACCGGGTCGACCATGAATTGCAGTGCCTCGACGCATTCGGGCTGATCGATGGTCACGGTGCCGTCGTCGGCGACGATCTCGCATCCGTTCTGCGCGGCGGTCTTGTAGAACTCGTTGTACGTCACCGGGGCATTCATGCCCCAGACCCCTTGGTCGGGATTCGTGAGTTGCTCACCCGCCGCGAGCTCGTCTTCCCAGGTCCACTCGGCGGTCGGGTATTCGACGCCGGCCGCGTCGAAGAGGTCCTTGTTGTAGAACAGGACGACGTTTGAGAAGCTCGCCGGCAGACCGTACTGGGCGCCGTCGAAGTTGAACGCCTCGAGAGCCTTTGGATAGATCGCCGCGGCCAGGTCAGGATCTGCCTCCAGCCGGTCGGTCACGTCGAGCAAAGCGCCACGGCTCGCGTAGGTGACGAAGTTCTCGTAGTTCAGCTCGAACACGTCGGGCGCGTCGCCCCCGGCGATGCGGGTTTGAAGCTCGGTGAAGTAGTCCCCGAACGGCGCGGTCTCGACATTGACGGTGATGCCCGGGTTCTGTTCCTCGAATACGGCGATCATGGCGTCGAGTGTCTCGAGCTGATCGGGTGCCGCCGAGAATGTGAAGTAGGTAATTTCCGTGGCGTCCTGCGCCACTGCCGCGACGCCCGCCGCCGGGGTGAGGATGCCGATCACGGCGAAAAGCGTCAACAACAGCCGTTTTGTCGATGGCGATGCCTTCATGGCGGTCAACTCCTCCTGTTCGCGCTGGCTGGTCGTATGCGTGGATTGCCAATCCTCCTGGCAGCTTCTCCTTCACGTCGGCGGATACGGTGTAGCCCGAGTTACTTCAGGCCGCTGGACACCATTCCGTTGACGAATGCGCGTTGTGCCACGAAGAACGCGGCGACGATCGGCACGACGCTGATCACCGCGCCGGCCATGATCATGTTCCAGTCGTTGGTGTATCGCCCCTGCAGCAGCGAGAGGCCGACCGGCAGGGTCATCCGGTCCGGGTCGTTGAGGACGATGAGCGGCCAGAGAAAGTCGTTCCACGCACCCATGGCGGAGAAGACGGCGAGGGTGGCGAGCGATGCGCGCGACATTGGCACAATGATCGTGCGAAAGATGGTCCAGTGGGATGCGCCATCGAGGAATGCCGCCTCCTCGTATTCGCGAGGAATGCTGATCATTGCCTGGCGGAGCAGGAAGGTCCCGAACGCGCTGGTCGCCGCCGGCAGGATCAATGCCTGGTAGCTGTTGGTCCACCCGAGCTCTTTCACCAGGATGAACAGTGGCGTGATTGTCACCTGGCCAGGAACCATGAGCGTGGCGAGGTAGATCAGGAACAAGACGTCCCGCCCGCGCCAGCGCATCCGCGCGAAGGCGTAGGCTGCCATCGCGCAGGTTGCCAACTGCAACAGGACAGTGGCCACGGTGACGAAGAGGCTGTTCGCGACCATGCGCACGATCGGAATGGACTCGGCGACGCGGCGATAGCTGTCGAGGGTCGGCGATTCCGGCACGATCTGGGGAGGGATGGTCAGCACAGACCCTGGCGCCTTCAGGGAGGTGGATACCATCCACAGGAACGGCACCACCATGGTTGCGGCGGCGAGCACAACCAGCAGGTAGCGCAGCGCCGTGCCAGATCTCCTGGACAAGCGCCTGGATCTTGCCTGCGACAGGGAGATATCAGTCATATGCGGCACTCCATCGCTGCAGGCGCTGCTGCATGAGCGTGACGGCGAAGATCACCAGGCACAACACCCATGAGATAGTCGCGGCATAGCCCATCTCCCCGTAGGAAAAGGCGTGCTTGACGATGCGCTCGACGAGCACAGTGGTCGAGCCGGACGGGCCACCCTCGGTCATGATCCAGACCTGGGTGAACACCTGGAACGAGTTGATGATTGAGATGATGGCGACAAAGAACGTCGTCGGCGCGAGGAGTGGCAGCGTGATCGATCGCAATCGCTCCCACCAGCTGGCGCCGTCGAGCGAGGCGGCCTCATAGTAGTCGTGCGGTATCGACTGGAGTCCGGCCAGGAACACAACCATGACGAAACCAAGGTCTTTCCAGACCGACGTCAGGATGATGGCGGGCATCGCCCATTGGCTGTCATACAACCAGGCGGGTCCGTCGATGCCAATCAACCCAAGCGCGTAGTTGATCAGGCCGAATCGCGGGTTGAACATCCACGTCCAGAGCAGTGCGACGGCGACCCATGACGACACAACCGGCAGGAAGAATGCCGTGCGGATCGCGCCGAGCGCCGGCATGCGCGCGTTCAGTGCCAGTGCCACGGCAAGTGCGCTGACCATGACGAGCGGGACGTAGCCAACGATGTAGCCGATGGTGTGCCGGAACGCCGCCCAGAAGTCGTCGTCAGAGATGAGCCGCCGGAAGTTGTCGATCCCGACGAACCGCGGGTCAGTGAGCAGATCCCACTCGTAGAGTGTCAGCACCAGCGACGCGAGGATCGGGCCGATGATGAACACCAGCAGGGCGGAGAAGCCGGGCAGTACAAAGAGCGCCACCCATGCTGCATGTCGCCATCCTCGATCTCCCACCATGGATCAACCCGGTCCTTCCTGCACATGCTCCAGTCGGGGCCGGAACGTTTCGTCGAGCATCAGCGCGGCCGCCCCAGCGGCCCAAAACTCGTCGCCGCGCGCTTCGACGCGAATGTCGAGGTCGCGGGACACGCCGTCGAATATGTTGGTGCGCATCGCCGAGGTGATGCGTGGGAGCGTGTGGGTTGCCAGCCACGACCCCTCGCCGCTGAGGACGATTGCGTCCGGATTCAGGATGTTGACGAGGATCGCCAGCGAGCGGCCGATGACATCAGCGAGGAGAGCCACCATTGGCGCCAGTCTTGGGTCGTCCGCCAGGATCAGGTCCCGGAGCTCCGATTCGTCGATGGGCCGGCCGAGCATGGTTTCCGCATCCCGGATCAGCGCCGGAATACTCGCGATCGCTTCGAGGCAGCCATCCTTGCCGCACTCGCAACGCGGCCCACCGGGTTCGATCGGAATGTGCCCGAACTCACCACCCTGCCCGCGCCCGCCGCGAAACGACTCATGGTTGAGCGTCATGCCCAGACCCACGCCCCTGCCGAGGGTGACGACGAGGAACGTGTTGATGTCCGACGGCACCACGTTGCCGCGAAACGCGAAGGCAAGCATGTTCACGTCGTTGTCGACGACGACCGGGAGTCCGGTTGCGTCTTCGAGGAGCGATCGGAGCGGTACATTCTCCCAGCGCAGGAAGGGAGACAGCCGGCAGGTACCGGACGGGCGGTCGACGACACCCGCAATACCAACCCCGAGACCCCACAGCCGCCGTGGAGCAACAGCGTCGCCCACACGCTTTGCCTCGGTGGCGAGTAACGCAACGGCATCGGTCGGCGTTGCGCCCGGCGGGATCGGGATGGTGGACTCCTGTTCGACCGTGCCAAGCAGGTCGGTGGTCACGCATTCCAGCCGGGACTCGGTGATCTTGCAGCCGAGCGCGACGCCGGCAGTGCGGTTGAACGACAGCAGGATCGGGCGCCGCCCACCGGTCGAAACGCCTGGCGCGTCCTCAAACACGAGGCCCTGGTCGATCAAGGCAGTCGTGATGCCGGTTACGGTTGCGGCGCTCAGGCGTGCCTCCCGCGCAATATCGGCGCGCGCGATCGGTCCGTTCCGGCGGATGAGGCCGAGCACAGTGGACTCGTTGATCGCCCGCATCAACGTACGGTTGGCTGGTCCGTAGCGGAGGGACACGCCGGGTCTCCGAGGTCGCGCGATGTCATGGACATCACAACATGCCAGTTACTTCGTGCAATGAATGAAGTATCAAGCTGGCTTCGAATCCTGTCAACCCCCTGGCGCGGCAACATGTCGAGAAACGACAAGCGGGACGTTCAAATCGAACGTCCCGCTCGGTCGGTGTTCCGGTTGTCGGCGCTGCCGGTCGCTAGCGCAGGTCGGCAAGGACTTCCTCGATCGGCTTGCGCCGCCCGAGGAAGATCGGCGTGTCGACGGCGGTGTACTTCCGCACCTCCGCCGCACGCAGCCGCTGCACCATCTTGATCAGCGTGTGCGGATCGTCGTCTTCGAGCGCGACAATGAACTCCTGATCCTGGATGCCGAACGAATTGACCGTGTTCGTCAGGATCGACGGATATTCACGCCCCATCTCGCCGTGCTCGATCATCAATCGGCGCCGCTCCTCGAATGGAACCAGATACCAGTCCGGTGTCTTGATGAACGGGTACACGCTCAGGTACTGCTTCGCATCCTGCCCCTTGATGAAGGCGGGACCGTGGGTCGGGTCATACAGCGACATGCCCCCCACGCCGATGTACGACTGAACCATCGTCAGCCGCCGTCCGAGCGGAGTCTTGTCCACCGCGACCGCGAAGTCCTGCAGCTTCTCCAGGCATGGGGAGACCGCCCACACAATGAGATCCGCGTGCGCGCTCAACCCGATGGCGGAATATGCGCCTCGCAGGGTGACGTCCTCGCCTGGATCGGAGATCACGCCTGCCGTCTCCCGGCATTCGCGCTCCCAGTCGATGTCTTCAAGCGTGTGCCAGCGGTCGGAGCGCTGATAAAGCCAGAACGCCGCGTAGGCGGATGAAGATGATGATTCCTGGGACATGATGTAGGGTTCCTCGCTTGCGCCGCGCTCCATTCGGGCAGCGGCGCGGTCGCGCGCATGT
>JAUIGA010000289.1 GCA_030430125.1 Chloroflexia bacterium
GGCGGAGGCCGCTCGCATCGACGGCGCGAGCGAGTGGGGAATCTTCTTCCGCATCATGTTGCCGCTCGCGAAACCCGGGTTGCTCGCACTGGGGGTCTTCAGCTTCCTCAGCGCGTGGAACGAGTTCTTCCTGTCCATCCTGTTGCTCCTCGATGACGACTCACGCACCATCCCCATCGGTCTGATTCAGTTCCAGCAACAGAACATGTCGAACTACGGCGCGTTGTTCGCCGCCATCACCCTGGCAATCATCCCGTCGATTCTCATCTACATCGTGCTGCAGCGGCAGTTCATCAGTGGCCTGGCAGCAGGCGCCACCAAGGGGTAGAGCCATGGAGATCAGTGAACCGAACCACGTTCGATACAACTTCGAATATGACCGGAGGTTGCGGGCCGGGTTCATCGGAGCTGGCGGACACTCGTTTCGGAATGTCTATCCGACGTTCCAATATGCGCCGATCGATCTCGTCGCCGTCTGTGATCGGCACGAAGACCGGGCGTCCGCGTTCGCTCGCCAGTTCGGCGCGACAAGAAGCTACACCGACCACACGGAGATGCTCGCCCAGGAGTCACTGGACGCCGTCTTCATCGTCACCACATACGATGAAGACGGACGGCCGCAGGCGACCCAACTCGCGCTCGATGCCCTGGAGGCCGGTTGCCATGTTTGGATGGAGAAGCCGACGGCGGCCAGCGTCGCCGAAGTACAACACCTGATCGACACCAGCAGCCGGGTCGGCCGGTACGTGCTGACAGGATTGAAGAAGACGTTCTTCCCGTCGATCGTCAAGGCGAAAACGATTATCAGCTCCGAGGAATTCGGTCGCCCGGCATCGATGTACATCCGATACCCGCAGCAAATGCCCCCACTTGGGGAACGAGGCGACCTCCGCAACGTCAACGGATTGCTCGACCATATCTACCATCCTGGTTCGATCATCAACGAGCTCATGGGCCCGGTGGAGAGATTCTCGTATCAGTGGGAACCGATCACCGGCGGCAGTGTAACGAACCTCACCTTCACCTCGGGCGCCGTGGGAACCTTGCACATGCCCGGCGACCCGTCGGGAACGAGCCCGCTGGAACGGCTGGAAGTCGTCGGCGAGCACGCAAATGTCGTGGTTGACAACGGCGTGAGGGTGACGTACTACCGCCCAGCAACGCGCCCGGCGTACGGAAGGTCGTCGTCCTACCTGGTCGAGAACGAAGTCGCGCCCCTCTCATGGGAACCCGAGTTCTCGCTGGGCCAGCTCTACAACAAGAACATCTTCTACCTGGGATACGTTCAGGAGGTCCTGCACTTTTGTGAATGTGTCATGACGAACACCTCGCCGTCGAAGGGAACGCTCGGACAGTCGCTGGAGATCGCGAAGATGTTCGAAGCGTATTGCACGACGGAGGCAGGGACCGAGGTGTATATCAACCAGCCGGTAACCGTCGCCTGAGCCAAACCACCCCAAGAGATTGAACACAAAGCAGGGAGATGCTTGATGAGCAGCAGGTACTCGATTGACATTCAGAACGTTGTGAGAAGCGTCGGCGTGGTCCAGGCTGTTGAGCTGAGCTGGGGGAGACTCACCTGGCTGATCGGCGAAGAACAGACGCCCGGGGCCGAGCAGACGCTCGGTGTGGTGACCATCCATCCGGGCAAGCGGAACCCGCTGCACCTGCATCCCAACTGCGAGGAACTGCTATACGTCATCGAGGGCGAGGCAGATCACAAGCTGGGCGAGGAGATGTTCCACATCAAGGCGGGCGACGTCATCCGTATCCCCCGGGGTGTGCCCCACTGGGCCCGGGCGAGCGGCGATGCGCCGCTCGTCGCGCTCATCTCGTTCTCCGCGGCGGACCGCAGGACAGAGAACCTCGAAGACACCGACGATATCGCGTAGGCAGATCATGCCGACGGGCCGAGTCCGCGCGCTCGGCGCCGGTGAAAGAAGGAGTGGTGTATGGCCACCGTTGTCTTGCTGGGCACGCTCGATACCAAGGGAACGGAGTACGCCTACCTGCGCGACCAGATCACCAAACACTCGGATTGCGCCGTGCTGGTGGTCGACGCCGGCATCCTGGGCGAGCCGCAATGCACGCCGGACATCTCCCGGGATGACGTCGCCACCGCTGCGGGGACGACGGTCGCGCGGCTCGCCGCCGCCAACGATCGCGGCGCGGCGGTGGCGACCATGGCGGAGGGCGCGGCGACCATTGTCACGCGATTGTTCGGCGAGGGCCGGGTGCAGGGTGTACTGGGGCTTGGGGGAACCGGCGGCTCGTCGCTGGTGACCCACGCCATGCAGGCGCTGCCCGTGGGTGTTCCGAAGCTGATGGTGTCAACCGTGGCATCCGGCGATACGCGCCCCTACGTCGGCGCGGTCGATATTGCCATGATGTACTCGGTCGTCGACATCGCCGGAATCAACCAGGTGTCCGCGCGAATTCTGAGCAATGCAGCCGCGGGAATCGCGGGCATGGCCGCGGCATACGAACGGCCGCTGCCGGACACCGGCGACAAACCGCTCATCGGCGCGACCATGTTCGGCGTCACGACACCGTGTGTGACCAGGGCACGGGAGGTCCTGGAGACGCAAGGCTATGAAGTGCTTGTGTTCCATGCCACCGGAGCCGGCGGGCAATCGATGGAAGCACTGGTCGAGGGCGGTTATCTCGCCGGCGTGCTCGACACCACCACGACGGAGCTCGCCGACGACCTGGTAGGCGGCGTCTTCTCCGCTGGACCGAATCGGTTGGAGGTCGCTGGTCAAAACGGCATCCCCCAGATCGTCTCTCTCGGTGCCCTGGATATGGTGAATTTCGGACCAAAGGAGACGGTGCCCGAGAAGTTCAGGGATCGCAACCTCTACATCCACAACCCCACCATCACGCTGATGCGCACCACGCCGGAAGAGTGCGCCGAGCTTGGTCGCAGGATTGGCACGAAGCTGAGTGAGGCGACAGGACCGGTCGCGCTGTTCATCCCGCGTGGCGGTGTTTCGGCGATTGCCACGGAGGGTGGGGTCTTCCACGATCCGGATGCCGACTCGGCGCTGATCGACAACCTGCTCGCCACGGTGGGCGACAATGTGGAAATCCACGACCTGGAACACGATATCAACGATCCTCGATTCGCCGAGGCGATGGCAACGCGGCTGATGGAGATGATCGCCAGCCCGGATGAGGTGG
>JAUIGA010000022.1 GCA_030430125.1 Chloroflexia bacterium
CAGGCACTGCTCGATCTCTACACCATCCACCACGAGCTTGGCACCTTCGATGGATTGACGATCGCGTTGGTCGGGGACCTGCGATACGGGCGAGCCGCGCGATCCCTCGCTATGCTGCTCGCCATGTCCCGCAACACCCGGATCCTCTTCGTGGCGCCACCGGCGGTACCCATGGGCGACGACGTCAAGGCGAATCTCAGTTCGCGCGATGTGTCATGGTCCGATACGCCGGACCTCCAGCTGGCGCTGTCAGAAGCCGATGTGGTCTACCAGACACGCATTCAGCGTGAGCGTTTCGCGACACCCGCGGAGGCGAGAGCTGCCGAAGGGCACTATGTCATCGGGGCAGCCGCGATGCGCCAGATGAAGCCGGAGAGCATCCTGCTTCACCCGTTGCCGAGGGTCGACGAGATCGCCCCGGAAGTAGATTCGGATCCTCGCGCCGCCTACTTCCGCCAGGCCGAGAACGGCGTCTTCCTCCGCATGGCCCTCCTGCACGAGCTGCTGAGCCACGGGTAGATTCGGACGACACCGAGAGTCTATGACTGAAGCACATCCGGCCCTTGCCGATGGAGGGTCCGCACTCGCTCCCATTTGCTCCGCTCGGCCTGGCGACGGTGGATCAACGCCGAACCGCCAAGCCCAACAATGATGATCGCAAGCACCGCCAGCACCTGGACGACACCGAACAGGTCGGCGAAGGCCGCCGCGAAGAAGATCGGGATGAACGATGCCGTGTTCGAAATGGTGAAGAACGTGGCATACACTCGCGCTCGCACGCCTTCGTGCGAACGTTCCTGCAGCATCGTTTGCGACGGAACGAGGATGAATGCGTTGCACATCCCGAGCAGCGCCGCAAACGCCGCGGCGATTGCCGTCACCAGCCAGACTGGTGACGCTCCGTCCAGCCAAATCCAGTCCAGAACATACCGAACCGCCGCTAGTCCCCCAAGCATGAGCCCGGCCAGGGTCAGCGCGACATCGATCAACCACCCTCGACCGAATCGCCGGAGTACCCGTGGCACGATCAGGACGCCTACCAGCACCCCGATGCCCGCCGGCGCGACGATGTAGCCGATGTCCTCCTTGTCTAGCCCGATCACACCCGATATGAACTCCGGCCCAAGGGCGGCAACCATAAGGAAGGTCGTCTGTGCGAGTGTCAGGTACCCGATCGCCCGCATCAGGATCGGGTCCTGCAGAATGTAGACGAGACCCTCCTTGATGTCGTTGACGACCATGCGGGCAAGCCCGCCATGCGGCACGGCAACCGCCCGGGAAGGTGTCGGGGGAATGGTCATCACCAGCGCCGCGCACGCGATGTAGAGCACCACTGTCGAAATGAACAGCGTGTCGATGCCCAGCAGTTTCACGAACACTGGCCCGGCAGCAGCGAACCCTACGAGCTGCGCGGCGGTGAACGTCAGGTTGAACAGCGCATTGGCCGAGACGAGTTGGTGGCGATTGACGACCAGGGGAATCGTCGCGCCCAACACCGGGGCGAAGAACTGCCCTGCTATGCCAAACAGGAATGTGACGACGTAGTACGCCGCCAGGATGGTCTCGGGGTGCCACTCGGGACGAATGAGCAGGAACATGAGGACCGCGACGGCACGGGCGACATTGAGGATCGCCATCAGCGCGCGCTTGTTGACCCGGTCCGCCACTACCCCCGCCAGCGGACCGAAAAGAATCGCTGGCAAAGAAAACGCCAGGATCACAAGGCTGATCGCCGTATTGCCCTGTGCCAGGTCGTGAGCCTCGACCACATCGCGCACCCGAAGCAGGAGCGCGAAATTGATCATGTTCTGGGCGACTTGCGTCAGCGCCTGGACGATCCAGAGACGCAGAAATGCGCCATTCCGAAGTACGGCGCCAATCGAATCTTCCCGCTGCGATGTCGCTGCGCGGCTCATTGCCCCCGACCGGTCGCATCAGGCGGCGCGTCAGGTCCGCGGGAGACGAACTCCCGCAGCCGACGCTCCACCGTCCGCCGAGGGAGCAGCACGCGCCGCTTGCAGGTTTGACAACGCAGTCCGATGTCGGCGCCCAACCGCACAACTTCCCATTCGAACGAGCCGCACGGGTGCGGTTTCCGCAGGCGTACCACATCGCCCATATAGAACGGTACCGGCTCCTTGAGCACCATGGTTCCCGCCATTTCCGGGGATCCTAGAACAGCCCGGGGATCTTGAGTCCGCCGGTCAGCGCGCCCATCTTGTCTTCCGCAAGCTCTGACGACTTCTGCAGCGCATCCTGCACGGCGGTAAGAACCAGATCCTCGAGCATCTCCACATCTTCGGGATCGACGGCTGACGGGTCGATCTTGATGGAAAGCAGGGCGCGCTGACCATTTGCCGTGGCTGTCACGACGCCTCCGCCAGCGCTGCCCTGGATTTCGGTCTCCTCCAGCTCCTGTTGAATCTTGGCCATGCGATTCTGCATCTGCTGGATCATCTTCATGCTCGGCTGCATGGTGTACTCCCATTGGATTGTGGTCGGCCCCGTGCCTTCGTTGCCGGGTGTCGTGGTGAAAGTATAGCGGAGGCTACTCAGGTTTCCGCCCGGCGAGGTTGATACTGCCTGGATCGGGCAAGCATTGCACGTGCGTTCTCGATCGAGATCGACGTCACCGGCTCTCCGTCCAGCATCGCCGCGAGTTCCACTTCGATGTCGCGATCCGCCAACTCCGTGACGATGGACTCCACTCGCCCGTCACGCTCGGCCTTTGAGATTCTGGCATGCCGCTGGGCCATCGCGGCGATCTGCGGGAGGTGGGTAATGACGATGACCTGATGCCACTCCGCCAAATCCCGAAGACGCTCGCCGACCACCTGTCCGGTGCGCCCACCGACACCAACGTCGATCTCGTCGAACACCAGTGTTGGCGTCCGATCGTGGGCGGAAAGCACCGATTTGAACGCCAGCATCATCCGAGCCGTTTCGCCGCCAGAAGCGATGCGTCCCAACGGTTTCGGAGCCTCGCCACGGTTTGGCGCAACCAGGATCTCGACGTCATCAATCCCGGTACGATCGAAGCTGACCACTCGGCTCACCCCATCAATCGTGACTTCCAGGCCGTTCGTCTCTTCATGGTGCCCGACATTGATGCGTACCACCCCGTTGCCCAGTCGTAGCGATTCGATACTCGCTTCGATCTCCTGGCCCAGCCGGGTGGCGGCGGCCTGGCGCTCCCCCGAAAGATGAACGGCCGCGCTCGCGAGCTCCGACTCGGCCACCGAGAGGCGGCTCTGCAGTGCTTCGATGTCGAATGCTTCGCCCGATAGACTCTTCAGTTCCTCACGGGCATCAGCAAAGTATGCGAGCACATCGTCGACCGTCGCACCGTACTTACGTTTCAGGGTCCGTATCACATCGAGTCGATCCTCGATGTCCGCCAATCGTTGCTCATTCACTTCGATGGAATCGAGATAGGCGCGAAGATCGTGCCCCAGATCTTCGACGAGGATCGAGAGTTCCGCTCCGCGCTCGGCGAGCTCTCGTGTTCCGCCATCCACTTCCGCGACCCGAGCAAGGCTGGATTGGGCCTCCCGGAACGCACTGGCGACATCAAACCCATCCGCCTCATCAGCTCGACTCAGGATCGAAACGGCACGCTGCGTTTCCTCGCGGAGCATCTCGGCGTTCCCGAGCACGCGCTGCTCCTGCAATAATGTGTCTTCTTCCTCAGGCAGAAGGCCTGCGGACTCTATCTCGTCAACCTGATAGGCGAGCAGGTCGCGACGCTGCGCGCGCTCGCGGTCACCTGTGGCGAGCTCCCTGATGCGACGGCGAAGCTCCAGGACAGCACCGGTCAACTCCCCAACCTTCGCGACCTGGTCTTCGAGGCCCGCGTATCGATCGAGGATTCGGCGCTGTTCCTCCTTGCGACGAATCGCAAAGTGATCCGATTGACCGTGAATGTCAACCAGCAGGTCACCGAGGTCGCCCAGCAACCCGACAGTGACGATCTGCCCATTCACCCTGCCGATGGATCGACCGGAATCCTGGACCTCACGTGTCACCACGAGCTGGTCGCCCTCGACATCGATGCCGAACTCGTCGAGCTTGTCGATGATCCGATCGCGCGGCGTGTCGGACAGGTCGAAGAGCGCTTCCACGCGTGCCCGCCGGCTACCGGTGCGGACAACGTCGGACGAGGCGCGTTCGCCGAGCACTAGCCCCAATGCGTCCAGCAGGATCGACTTTCCGGCTCCGGTCTCGCCGGTGAGCACATGCAGACCGGGTCCGAACTCGATTCTGGTCGAAGCGATAATCGCGAAATCGGTGATTGCGAGCTCAAGCAGCATCGGCGAATTCCAGTGACGGGAAGACACCACAGGCGGCAGTGGCACCGAAATGGTAAACCACCACCGCCTGCCGAGTACGCTTTCAGTCCAGTGCTCTGTCGTCTAGTCCGGTAGCGCGTCCAGCACCGCCGAAGGCTTGATCGGGAGGTCGCAAATTCTCACGCCAACGGCATCGTGGAGCGCATTCGCCACGGCAGCCGGCCCCGGAATTGCCGGGGGCTCGCCGACACCCTTTGCACCGTACGGACCTTCGGCGGATGCCACCTCCACCTGCAACACGTCGATCGGCGGGATCATGTTCGCCCGTGGCAAGGTGTAATCGAGAAGCGACGACGCGTCGGGAGTGCCATCCTCGGCGTACGCGATCCCCTCGTAGAGCGCCCACCCGATACCCTGCGCCACGCCACCATGGATCTGCCCTTCGACCGCGGCGGGGTTGATGGCGAATCCGACATCTTGCGCAGCAGCGTAGTTCACCACCGCCACCTGGCCGGTGAGCTCATCCACTTTCACCTCGGCGACATGGGCCGCGAATCCCGGCGCGATCTGGCTGATCGCCGACGCACCACGGCCGAGAACAGGTCCATGACCGCCCGCGGTACGCATGCCCAGATCCGCGACTTCTTTCAGTGTGACACCGGATTCTGGCACTCCGCGCACGCGGACGACACCATCGACAAGCTCGAGATCCTCGACCGAGGCCTCAAGATGCTGCGCGGCAATCTGCTTGATCTGCTGCACCGCGTCATCGGCGGCCTTCTTCACCGCCACCCCGACAGTGTAGGTGATCTTCGAGCCACCCGTTCCGCCGGCGAATGGCGCGGCGTCCGTGTCCGCGGTTCGCACATTGACCTGATCGGCGTCGATCCCGAGGGACTCGGCGGCGACCTGGGCAAAGGTGGTGTTGGTTCCATTCAGGTCAACGGACCCCAGCATCACGGTGAGCTTGCCGTCCGCATCAAGTCGACACGCCGCGCTCGCCGGTTCCAGACCACCGGGCCAACCACCCACGGCCAACCCAATGCCGGAGCCACCTGCTCGCCGCTGCTCGCGTTCCTGCCAGATGGGATGATCCCGCACGGCCTCGAGACTCTCCTTGAGCCCGATACGCGGCCAAACGCCGCCATTTGGTCGCTCGTCACCCTCGACGACGCAGTTCTGCAAACGAAGCTCCAGCGGATCGACCCCGAGTCGCCGAGCCAGCTCGTCCATGGCGGACTCGATGGCGAACGACGCCTGCTGCGCGCCGGGCGCCCGGTACGAGCCTGAGCTCGGTCGGTGCGTCTGGACCTCGTAGCCGCGAATCCGGAATGCATCGAACCGGTAGTACCCGCCAATCAGGATGCCGGCTATCCCCAGCGGCGATCCGCTCGCCGCCCCGGAATCGAACAGCAGCCAGGCATCAAGCGCGGTCAGGGTGCCATCACGCTTCCCGCCGAGTCGGACTGTCATCTTGCAGTCCGGCGCGGGGTTGCCGGTCAGGAAGTCATCTTCCCGCGTGAACTGAAGCAAAACCGGACGATCGACCGCCTTTGCGAGCGCGGCAACCAGTGGCTCGATGAGCACGAACTTGCCACCGAACCCGCCGCCCACCGGCATCGGCACAACCTTGACATCGTCGAGGGCGATGCCGAGCGTGTCCGACACTTTCTGGCGTCCATGGAATGCGCCCTGCGTACTGGTGTAGATGGCGATGCGACCGAACTGCTCTGGCACGGCCAGGGCGACCTGCGGCTCGATATACCCCTGATGCACGACGTCCGAGGTGAAGGCGAGCTCTACCACCTCATCTGCATCGGCAAACGCCGCGTCCAGGTCGCCACGATGAAAATCGACGGAGCTGGAAACGTTGGGCGGAAGCTCCTCGTCGGTGCCACCACTGGCGGCATCCGCATTGTGCATCTCCGCTTCGTCGGCGAAATCCCCGGCCCCTCCCAGGCTGACCCGTGGAGCATCTTCGGCTGCGGCGGCGTCGAGATCGACCAGCACATCGAGCTCTTCGTAGTCGATTTCAACCAGGTCAGCGGCGTCCCTGGCGGCCTGGTCGGTTTCGGCGAGCACGATCGCCACCGGATGCCCGACGTACAGGGCCTCGCCATCTGCCAGCAGGGAGATCGGGGATACTCCGCTCTCCGACCGGGCGACCGGGAGGTCCGCGTGCGTGAGAACGGCGACCACGCCCGGAACCTCCATGGCTGCCGCCGAATCGACCGACACGATTCTGGCGTGGCCATAGTCGCTGCCGATCAACATGGCGCGAACCATGCCGGGGAACCGGAGATCACCGGTGAATCGCTCTTGCCCGGTCAGTTTGGGTGGGGAATCGAGCCGTTTGGTCCGCTTCCCGATCGATGCATAGGTTGCTGCCATTTGTCACTCCCTGCTTGCGTACGCAGTCTGCGCCTGCTCAAGTCACGCAATACCTTCAGGTTCCCACAGCAACGCCGGTCTGAAAAGGGCTATCGCCAATACAGGTCCACAAACGACAGTTTGCCGGCACCCCCGTCCTGATCGACGTCAGGCAAGATGGATCGATTGCCGCACCTCGACCTCACCGCCAGCTATTCCTCGCCACCTTCGGTCGCGAGTACATCGTCCGGACCCCATTCGCGAACCGCGAACACCCGTGGGGTGAGATGATCCAGGAATCCGTAGTCCCGAATCGCCTTGCGGACCTGCTCGGCGTTGACCGCCTCCCACAGCGACACCATCCGATCGTCGTTGAGATCGGGCGAGTAGGTCGTCAACCACTGTGGCTGGGCACCTTCCCGCCCATGCTCCCGCGCAAGCTCCTGCAATCTGGTCGGCGGGTGTGTGTGATCCTCGGATGTCTCGTTCATTTCATGAATGACCATATACCGTGTCAACGTGCGTGCTCCATTCTGTCGATGTCGTCGAACGATACCGTTTCCGGTTCTTCAATCGCAGACTCGATCTTGATCGAGTTTTGCCTCCGGTCGACCTCAATGACCACACCGCTACCGGAGACATGCCAGACGACGTCGCCCGGTGCCAGTCGCAGCCGGATATCATCTCGCAATACGCTATAGCCCTCGCTCTGGAACGCTACCGTGGCGTCATCGGTCCCCCCAGCAAACCGTCGTTCGAGTACCCGCGTCTTCAGGCCGTCGGGCAGCCCGAGTCCACCCCAGTGGTGTGTCCGGAATTGACCACGAGAGTCGTCACCGTCATCAACGAGGTCAATCAGCAGCGTCCCGGCCGCGTCGACTGCATAGACACCGTCAAGCTCACGCGGCTGCCCGGCATCAACTCCGTTCGGAAATGAACCCAGGTACCTGGCGACACGTCGGCGCCCGCCCGGTTCACGCACGATCAGCACGTCCTCGAAGCTGGGCTCAGGGACTGCCTCCGGCATGCAGATCGACACAAAGCCCTCCTCACCCGACGTTCGAGCCGCACCGAGACGCAAACGCTCGGGGGATATGTCGCTCCCCATCACGCCACCTCCAGCTGCGGCCACGCCGTCACCATCGTGGCAAGCGCCGCACGGGGCCGCACATTTGCCTCGAGATCCCTGATGCACCTGTCGATCGCCAGCAAGGCGCGCACGCCATCTTCCATCCTGGCGATCCTTCCTCCATCGGTCCCGGTCCATGCGCCACCACCGGCGCGCTCCAGCAGAAGCTCCCGCCAGGCGCCCTGCACCGCCGCCAATCGGTCGAAGACCATCTCCCTGTCCGCGGAGAATCCATCGGCCAGCCGAATTGACTCCGCCATCCGTTCATAGCTGTCCGATGCCACCCAGGCGACCGCCGCGTCGACATGACCGGTCAGCCTGTCGTAGAGCTCCTGGTCGTCGAGGGCGCGCAATCCGAGTCCAACACGACCGTGAACTGCTCGGGCGATACGGTCTGCACGATCCTCGGCGGCACCTGCGGCGACGAGCGCGTTCACGGCTACGTCGTGGGACACTGGCGCCATTGCGACGACCGAGCAGCGGCTCAGGATTGTCGGCAGCAGCAGTTCAGCATCAGCACACAGCATCACCACCACCACGTATGCTGGTGGTTCCTCCAGCGTCTTGAGGAACGCCTCCTGCGCCGCCTCCTGCATGGTTTCGACGTCATCGACAACGACAACGCGCCAGGCTGCTTCCACCGGCCGCAACGCCACGTGTCGGCCAATCTCTCGCACGGTGTCGATGTTGAGCGTTCGGTTCTTCGTCGTTCCGCGCTCGTGGACGCGCTGAAAGGCAAGATCGAATCGGCTAACATCCGGATGCACGCCACGAGCAATCCGGCGACAGGTCGAGCAGTCGCCACAGAACCCGCCGGTACCCGCCGTTCGCTCGCAGAGCAGCGCGGCGGCGAAACTGCGCGCCAACACTGACTTGCCTATTGACGCCGGCCCCGTCAAAAGATATGCATGGTGCGGCCCCTGCGCTACCGCCCGCTGCATGAGATCGACAGCGGCAGCATTTCCGTAGATGCCCCAGCTCGGCGTCCGATCACTCATCGTGATCCCTACGCCGTGCGCCTGCGCACTGGGCGGCGTCGCGTGCTGACCTTGGGCACCTCAACCTTCTCACCCTCGGTGAGCGGCGCCAGGAACTCTTCGGATTCCGTGCGGGTGATCGACGCGTCCGGTTCGAGATCCTTGATGAACAGTGGCAACTCGTCGCCATGCAGGACGGGATAGATGGGTTCCTGAATATCCAGCTCCACCTGCGGATTGAAGAAGACGATCACGCCGCTGACATCGAACTCGGTCTGGCGTTCGGTGAGATACGCTTCAACCTCTTTCATGGCCGCCTCGGTCTCCATGCTCGGGTTGCCAAGCTGTGGGCCGCTGAACGAGAACAGCCGGCGCAGACCGAGTCCCTTCCGGCTCCAGCGGGGCCCGCGCTCGACGACAGTACCGTCGATCTCCTTCATGGTAATGCTCAGCAATCCGCCAGGATGCCACAGGAGATGCTCGGCCTTGCGCTTGCCGATCGGCGCGAAGTGGATCAACGTGTACTTGTCGCTCAACTTATCCCTGAGCAGTGCATCGAGAAACTGGTCGTTTCGGGGGTTGCGCGACCACTTGCCTACCTGCTGCATGCCCAGGTTGAACACAATGAACCCAACAAACATGGCCAGATAGGCAGGAAGCAGGAGCGATGGGTTGAGGGCAAGCCAAAGCGTCGACGTCAACACCAGGAAGCCAAGGAAGGCTGTCCAGCGCGCCCGTCGCTTGCGCGAGTCAATGTAACCACTATGCCGAACGATTCGCATGCGCGATACCTGATCCTTGTCGAACAACAGCCGGGCGCTAACCGAACGTCAGCGCATCCCTTGAGAGTATAGTCGCGATGGGCACGCCGATATCCGCAAGAAAGTCCTGCGGGATACCGAGTGTTGCCTCTAGCCAGAATCGCAGCTGCGCGAGGCCAATGATGACCGCCAGGGCAGCAACCGCGCCGATCACTACCGGACCCTGTAACCGGTGCACGGAGTCGATCCGGCGTTCCACCCGAGCGACGGATACAACGATCACCAGCGTCAATGCGGAAACGGTGATCCAGGCGGACGCAAGCAGGAGGACAGTCAGAATGGGGTAGACCCACGGACGGTCGGACAGAATCAGCAACAACGCCGCGACCGCCGTTGGCGGCACCCACCAGAGCTCGGACAATCCATCCCAGGGAGGGCGATCATGCGACAACTTCCACAGCGAGGACCCGATGAGCCAGACTTCCAGTGTCGCCAACGCCACCCCGGTGCCGAACCCGGTGAAGAACCTGAGGACATTGTGCGGCTCGTAGGGGTACCACATGCCAAGATCGACAAGGAGCGCGTTTACTCCGTCGAATGCGAGGAGCGCGACAGCCGAACCGAGCATGGCGATCACCCAGACCGATGGGGTCCCCCCTGCGAGCAATCGCCGTCTCAGCGCCAGGACGAACCAGGTCGCGATCGAACCGGTGTAGATACCAGACATGCGCGCGTCGAACGGAAGCAGGTCGCCGCCCACCGAAAACGAATGAGATGGCCGTTGCGCGCACAGTCCATGCAGAACTGACCGCGACGTGCTGGCAAGCGTGTCGTGGCCGATTACCACGAACAGTGTCGCGACCGACAGCACCAGCAGCCACACCAGCGGCCAGGCGCGGAACGCTCTCGCGACGGCCCCGAGTGGCCCACGGTACACAGGCACCGGTACACTGGTTGCGGATTCTGGTAGCGTCAAAGTTCAGCCGATCCAATTCTGATGGGGAGCAACGTGGCAGGAACACAACGAAGGCGGGCGCTGCTGCGCTCCGAGCAACGGCGCGAACAGCTCGCGTTCGCTCGCGGCAGGACTGGCATCGTCATTGTAACAATCCTGCTCGGCATATTTGCCATCATCTTCTCGATCGTCAGGCGGAATCGGTCCGCCGCGACGGACGCGGCGATCACCTTGCGCCTGCAACGCAATCGGCATCCACTGTTCAACCGCCTCATGCACCTGGTCTCATGGCCCGGTTTCCCGCCCCAGAGCCGTTTGCTGCCGGCTACGATTCCTGCGGTGCTGTTCGCGCTGGGGTACCGCCTCGAAGGCATTTTTCAGCTCCTCGCGTGGGGGTCGGGCGGCATCTCCTTCTTTTTCAAGCGGGTGATGCAGCGCAAGCGTCCCGGCCCAGACTTCCCGGAGATTCGGGTAGCGGTCGCCCGCATCGGCGGGACGAGCTTTCCCAGCGGCCACGTACTCAACTACATCGGCGTCTACGGGTTCCTTGCCTATCTCGCATTCACATGGATCCAGCCTGCGTCGATTCGACGTGTCGTCGTGGGCATGCTGGGCGGATTGATCGCCCTCGTGGGGACCAGTCGTGTATACCTCGGACACCACTGGTTTACCGACGTTTCTGCCTCGTACCTGCTGGGCTTCAGCTGGTTGATCGGTATCACATCGGTTTATCGAAAAGTCAAGGAAATCCAGGTCGCGCGGCGCCGGAAACTGGGCGGAAAGCGGCCACCGCTGTGGTAGAATTCGCTCAATACAGGCCGAGATGGAGCCACCTGCGCGGGTGCGGAACAACGCAGCAAGTCCGGGTTGATGCGAGCCGGACATCGTCCCTTCAGCGCCGATCACTCCTGAGCCGACGCCCGAACGCACTCCGATGCATGTAGGCCCGTCCGGGGGCGCCCGTTATCGCGCGCGATGCCTTGAGCAGAGGCATCCCGAGTGGCTCGAACTCCATGTTCGGGCAAGCGAGGTGGTACCGCGGCCCAGTCCGTCCTCAGGCCTGAGGGCGGGCTTTTTCTTGACTTCCGACCTGTGACATTCCGCAAGAATGAGGAGACACACGTGGCAACCGAAAGCAGGCAGGCATTCTCAGAAGTCTCGACCGCCGTCGACTTCCCGAAGCTCGAACGCGATCTTCTCAAGTGGTGGAAGGAAGATCGCGTCGTCGAGCAGTACCTGCATCGAAACGACGAGTCGGACACCCGATTCTCGTTCATTGACGGGCCCATCACCGCCAACAATCCGATGGGCGTGCACCACGCATGGGGACGGACCTACAAGGATCTGTTCCAGCGCTATCACAACATGCTCGGCAAACGCCAGCGGTTCCAGAATGGCTTCGATGCCCAGGGACTCTGGGTCGAGGTTGAGGTCGAAAAGGAACTCGGACTCAAGAACAAGCGCGAGATCGAAGACTACGGTATCGCCAACTTCGTGGAGCGCTGCAAGGAACGCGTCTGGACGTACGCCGACCGCATCACGGAACAGTCTGTCCGTCTCGGCCAGTGGATGCACTGGGACGACTCCTACTTCACGATGTCGGATGAGAACAACTACACCATCTGGCACTTCCTCAAGACCTGCCATGAACGCGGTTGGATCTACAAGGGCCGAGATGTGATGCCGTGGTGTCCACGCTGTGGCACCGGCCTTTCGGAGCACGAGATCGTCACCGAGGGGTACCAGGAGCGAACCCATCTCGCCCTCTTCGTCGCCTTCCCGCTCGTGGACGAAGACGCGTCGCTTCTTGTCTGGACCACAACGCCATGGACGCTGGCCGCAAATGTCGCCGTCTCTGTCCATCCGGAACTGACCTACGTCCTCGTTGAGCAGGACGGCAAGCGTTACTACGTCGCGAAGGACGCAATCAACCAGGCGCTCAGGAGCGACTACACAATCGTCTCTGAGCTGCAGGGCTCGAAGCTTGTCGGCCGCAACTACGCTGGCCCGTTCGACGAGCTTCCGGCGCAAGCGGACGTCGTGCATCGCGTGATCGCGTGGGACGACGTGAGCGCCGTCGAAGGTACCGGTCTCGTCCATACCGCTCCCGGAGCCGGCAAGGAAGACTACGCGCTTTCGAAATCCAACGATCTCGATGTCATCGCTCCGATCAATGAGTTCGGCCACTACATCGACGGCTACGACTGGCTCAGCGACGAATATGTCCACGACGTCGCGAACCGGATCGAGAAGGATCTCCGCGACAAGGGTCTGCTCTATCGATCCCATCAATACACCCACCGCTACCCGGTGTGCTGGCGCTGTGGAACCGACCTGGTCTTCCGCCTTGTCGACGAATGGTTCATCGACGTCGACGGCATTCGCGAGCGCCTGAAAGAGGTCACCCGAGAGATCACCTGGTATCCATCGTTCGGCAAGGAACGAGAGCTGGACTGGCTATCGAACATGGACGACTGGATGATCTCCAAGAAGCGCTATTGGGGATTGGCGCTGCCGATCTGGGAATGCGACGACTGCGGACACTTCGACGTGGTCGGCAGCGAAACCGAGCTCCGCGAGCGCGCCAGTGAAGGTTGGGACGAGTTCGAAGGCAACACCCCACACCGCCCCTATATCGACCACGTCAAGATCCCCTGCGAGAAGTGCGGTGGCACAGCGTCGCGCATTGCCGATGTCGGCAATGTCTGGCTCGATGCAGGCATCGTCGCACTCTCGACACTCGGCTACCGACACGATCCGGACTACTGGCGCGAGTGGTATCCGGCCGACATGATCTCCGAGAGCTTCCCCGGCCAGTTCCGCAACTGGTTCTATGCGGTCTTGTTCGAGAGCACAGTCGTGACCGATGAAATGCCCTACCGCAACGTGTACTCCTACGCCCTGATGCGCGACGAAAAGGGCAAGGAGATGCACAAGAGCAAAGGCAACGCGATCTGGTTCGACGATGCGGCCGAAGAGATCGGCGTCGACGTGATGCGCTGGCTCTTCTCAACGGTGACGCCAACCAACAACCTCAACTTCGGTTATCACTCCACCGATGAGGTACGCCGACGATTCATCCTGCCGCTCTGGAACTCGTATTCGTTCCTCGTCACCTATGCCCGCATCGACGGCTGGACCCCAGACCAGCAACCCGACGCATCCGACCGCACCCTGCTCGACCGCTGGATCCTCTCTCGCGTGAATCAGCTGGCCGGACTCGTTCGCGAGCGGATGGATGCATACGATCCAACGACCGCCGCGCGGGAGATCGAGCATTTCGTCGTCGAGGAGCTTTCCAACTGGTACATCCGGCGCAATCGGCGTCGATTCTGGAAACCGGAAAGTGATGCCGACAAGCTCGCCGCCTACGCAACGCTGCATGAAGCGCTGACGACCGTCATTCGCATCATGGCGCCGTTCGTGCCGTTCATCACCGAGGCCATCTACCGCAACCTGGTCGCCGAGGTGCAGCCGGACGCACCGAAGTCCATTCACCTCTGCGATTTTCCGGCGCCCAACAACGACCTGATCGACGAGGATCTCTCCCGGGACATGACCGCGGTGCTCCAGGTGGTGCGCCTTGGTCGCGCCGCGCGCTCAGAGGCGAACCTGAAGGTTCGCCAACCTCTCCCTGCGGTCCTCGTGCACACGCAGGATCCACGTGGCGCTCAGGCCGTCGTGCGTCTCAAGGACCAAATCCTCGACGAGCTCAACGTCAAGGACGTCAGGACCCTCGATGAGGTGTCGAATGTCGTCACATGGGAGGTCAAACCGAACCTGCCTGTGCTTGGTCCGCGCTACGGCAAGCGACTCGGCGCGATTCGCAAGGCACTCGGCGCATTGGATGCCGAGACCGTCGCGGCGCAGGTCAACGCCGGAGACGCCGTTTCGCTTGAAGAGATCGAGGGCGACGTCGTCAGCCTTCAGCCGGACGAGATTCTGGTGAGTCTCCGGAAGCGTGAAGGATTCGCGGCCGCGCAGGGCGACGGTGCGACGGTGGCGCTCGACACCGAGCTGACTCCCGAATTGATTCGCGAAGGAATGGCACGCGACTTCGTCCGCGGCGTGCAGGATGCGCGGAAGCGTGTCGCCCTGAAGATCGAGCAGACCATCACGCTCGGGTACACGGCAGATGCCGACGTTGCGGAAGCAATCGAGGCACATCGCGACCTCATTGCGAAAGAGGTGCTCGCGACGGCCATCGAGCGCCTGGCAACGAACCCGGACGATGCGCTCGACGTCAAGGTCGGCGAAACCGGCGCGAGGATCATCATCGAACCCGACGGTGCGACGCACGTATAGGCGCGCCGAGCGTGCAGCAGAGCAAGGATACGCAGCAACGTGGCGACCAAGTTAGTCATCATCGGTCTACCCGCCTCGGGAAAGACGACGGTCTTCAATGCCCTGACCCGGTCCGAAGCGCAGACTGGCACCTTTGGTGCCAGCTCGGATGAACCAAACCTCGCAACGGTCAAGGTGCCCGACGCACGCCTGGACACGTTGACAGAGATGTTCAACCCCCAACGCAAGGTGCCGGCAGATGTCCAGTACCTGGATGTCGCCGGCATTGCAAAGGGTATATCCGAAAAGGGGATGGGCGGGCAGCTGCTGGGTCATCTGGCGCAGGCCGATGCGCTCGTACATGTCGTGCGGGCATTCGACGATCCCAATGTTCCGCACCCCGAAGAGACCGTCGACCCCATTCGGGACATCGAAACGCTGAACATGGAGTTGCTGTTCAGCGATCTTGCCATTATTGAGAAGCGATTGCAGCGGATCGAAGCGCAGATCGGCAAGACACGCGGCAAGGAGCGAGACGAAGCCGAGCGGGAGCAACGCGCGCTGACGCAGCTGCGCGCATATCTGGAGGACGACACTCCCCTCCGCGATCACTACCACGAGCTGGATGAGGACGACCAGCGTCTGCTGCGCGGATTCGGATTCCTCACCGCCAAGCCGCTACTGGTGCTGATCAACGTCGGAGACGCTCAACTCGGAGACGAGGCGGATGCACTGGTTGCCCGGGCACGAGAGCGTTTCGGCGGTCATGAAGTCGCTATCCACGCACTCGCGGGCAAGATCGAGATGGAGATCGGCCAGTTGGACGCCGACGACGCCGCCGTATTCATGGACGATCTCGGTATTGCCGAGTCGGGGCTCGATCGCGTGATCGCGGCGTCGTTCGACCTGCTTGGCCTGATGGCCTTCTTCACCGTCGGTGAGGACGAATGTCGCGCCTGGACGATCCGACGAGATGCGGACGCCGTCGAGGCGGCCGGCACGATCCACACGGATATTGCCCGAGGATTCATCCGTGCGGAAGTCGTCGCTTATGGCGATCTAATCGAAGCCGGCTCAATGGCGGAAGTTCGCAAGGCCGGCAAGTTGCGCCGAGAAGGCAAGACCTACAGGGTCGAGTCCGGCGACATCATCAACTTCCTGTTCAACGTGTAGTTTCCTCGTCCCCCTACGACCCAACGATGCCCAAGGGCGCAGTCTGGAGCATACAGTGGCCACCATCCTGGACTCACTCCCCATCGGAGAGCAGGTCGGAATCGCCTTCTCTGGCGGTCTTGACACGAGCGCGGCGATCGCCTGGATGCGAGAAAAGGGCGCGATCCCCAATGCGTACACCGCCAACCTGGGCCAGCCCGACGAAACCGACTACGAGGACATCCCCAAACGCGCGAAGGAATACGGTGCAGAGATTGCCCGGCTTGTCGACTGCCGCCATCAGCTGGTTGCCGAGGGACTGACGGCGATCCAATGCGGCGCGTTTCACGTCACCACCGCTGGTGCCACCTACTTCAACACTACTCCGCTCGGTCGTGCTGTCACCGGCACAATGCTGGTGTCGGCCATGAAGGACGACGGCGTCAACATCTGGGGTGACGGCAGCACCTACAAGGGCAACGACATCGAGCGCTTCTACCGCTACGGCCTGCTGGTGAACCCGGAGCTCAGGATTTACAAGCCTTGGCTCGACCAGCAGTTCATCGATGAGCTTGGCGGTCGCGCCGAGCTGTCGGAGTACCTCCAGCAAGCGGGCTTCGACTTCCACATGTCGCCCGAGAAGGCTTACTCCACCGATTCGAACATCCTGGGCGCAACGCATGAGGCAAAGGATCTCGAACAGCTCAACACCAGCATCTACATCGTCGACCCCATCATGGGCGTGCCGTTCTGGCGCGACGATGTCGACGTCGCCTACGAAGAGGTGCGAATCGCCTTTGAGAACGGCTATCCGGTTGCCATCAATGGGCAGGAGTTCCCTGACCGCGTGGCCCTGGTCTCGGAGGCCAACGCCATCGGCGGCCGTCATGGCCTGGGGATGAGCGATCAGATCGAGAATCGGATCATCGAATCCAAGAGCCGCGGCATCTACGAGGCGCCCGGAATGGCCCTGCTGTTTATTGCCTACGAGCGCCTGGTGACCGGTATCCATAATGAGGACACGATCGAGCAATACCACGAAAGCGGCCGGCGGCTCGGCAAGCTGCTCTACCAGGGTCGATGGTTCGACCCTCAGGCGATCATGTTGCGGGAATCGCTGCAGCGCTGGGTGGCAAGCCTGATCACCGGTGAGGTCACAATCGGGCTGCGACGCGGCAACGACTATTCCATCCTGAACACGGAATCTCGAAACCTGACCTACGATCCCGATCGGCTGTCGATGGAGAAGGTCGAGTCCTCCTTCACCCCCGCCGACCGGATCGGTCAACTCACCATGCGCAACAACGACATCACCGACACCCGGGAAAAGCTCGCCGAGTACATGCACGGTGGTCTCATATCAGTGTCCGATCGGAGCGCGATACCGCAGCTTCAACCTCCGACAGCTGAAATCGAGGACTGACGATG
>JAUIGA010000023.1 GCA_030430125.1 Chloroflexia bacterium
GCCGTCGCCCCGGCCCTCCAGCTTCGGCGGCTCGGTCTGCGCCAGCGCGGCCGCCGGGAGCATGCCCCAGGCGGACATGGCATTCATCACCGCCGCGCCACCCGAAGTCGCCCCGAGCATCTTCAGAAACCGGCGCCGTGTCCAGACGCCGGGTTGAGCAACCGTCATTCTTTTCTCCTCCTCAAGAGAACTCGATGTACACACACACTCGCAGGGCGGCCGAGTCGGGCCGCCCTGCGAGTGTGTGCATCGTCGCATGGATTCGTCGTCGGGTCTACCCGCGCAGGACGAGGACTTCGTCAGGAAACCTCCCGCACCATCACCGTCCGGACCTCCGCCAGCGGCGGTCCTTCCCGGCACCACGCAACGAACCGGTCGACCGCCGCACGCGGGCCGCTGGCCTCGATGCGCACCGATCCGTCATCGAGGTTGATCGGCCGCGCGTCGATGCCCAGCTCGCGCGCAACCTGACGAGCGGTGGCCCGGTAGTAGACACCCTGCACGCGCCCCTCCACACGAATGACGACGTGCACATCCTCTCCACACAGCCTGTTCATCGGTACTCCTGGTACAGGCGCTCCGTTCAACAGCGCCATTCGTTGCACAGGCCATGCCATGACGCCCCGGAACCGGCCCCGCAACGCCACACGTCGCGGGTGTACAATCGGCGCACTCGGGACACTAACACGGATACCACCATCACGATCGGAGACGCCCAGGAAGCGTCCCCATGTGTCACGTTCGCGAAGGAGCGGTTGCATGACACGTCCGTCCGACCCGCTCGCGCAGTATCGCGCCGGCATGCTCGGCATGATAACCGGCTACATGCGCTCCCAGGCGATCTACGTCGCCGCGAAGCTCGGCATCGCGGACCAGCTGGTCGCCGGCCCCAGACCCGTCGCGGACATCGCAGCGAAGACCGGCGCGCACGCGCCGACGCTCTACCGTCTGCTGCGAGCGCTGGCCAGCGAAGGGATCTTTCGGGAGCTCAACGCAGGAACCTTCGAGCTCACACCCATGGCAGAGCTGCTCCGGTCCGATATCCCTGACTCCATGCGGGTCTGGGCCATCATGTTCAACGAGGAGCAGTTCCATGCCTGGAGCGGCCTGCTGGCGAGCGTCCAAACGGGCGAGATCGCCTTCGATCGCATCTACGGCGAAGGCTACTTCGACTGGCTCGGCAAGCATCCGGATGCAAGCAGGACATTCCACCAGGCGATGACGACCGGATCCGCCCAAACCGGTCCCGCGCTGGTGAGGGAGTACGATTTCACGCCGTTCGACGTCATTGCTGACATCGGCGGCGGCAACGGGCATCTGCTGCGCACGATCCTGACCGCCAACCCGCATGCCCGAGGCATCCTGTTCGACCTGCCGCATGTTGTCGGGGACACCGCCACCGAGTCAGAGCTCCACGATGTCGCGGATCGCTGCGATGTGGTCGGCGGGAGCTTCTTCGAGGATGTTCCCGGAGGCGTCGATCTCTATGTCCTCCGCGCGATCCTGCACGATTGGGATGACCGGCGGTGCACCACAATCCTCCGGAACTGTCGTCGCGCCATGAACCGCGGCGGCAGGGTGCTGGTCCTGGAGGGACTCGTCGCGCCGGCCAACGAGCCGGACTTCCGGAAATGGATGGACCTGCAGGTGCTTGCGCTGCTCGGCGGGCGAGAGCGCACCGAAGCGGAGTTCCGCCGGCTGCTCGCGGAGGCGGGATTCGCGATGACGCGGGTGATTCCACTCACCGCCGACCACAGCGCGATCGAGGCCACGCCGGCGTGATACGGCATGCCGGTCCAGATGGGCACGCGGACGTCCAGCACGCCACCACCCGCCGGCGAGGCCGGACGGGTGGTGTCCAAAAGGGGGGTATTGGGGAGCAGCCGCGCGAGGGAGACGCGCGCCACCCCGACAATGGGGGAGAGTTGGCCCGACATTCGACCGGACGTGCCTGTGGGGGATCCGGTCGACACCAGCATCCTACGACCCGTCGGCCGCAAGAGGGTTAAGCCGGTGTCAACATCGACTGCAACTGACCAGCCCGCGCGGGTGGCTGCCCACTTCGGGCCGTCATGCAAAACCCGGATGATTCGTGGTCGAGGAAAGCCTGTCGTGCCTCCCCTGTGGCGGCCGGCAACACTCATCCGGAGCTATGGCTGGATCCACAAGGCATCACCTGGACGCGCTATCACACAGTTCTACCCCAATCCCTGCCTATCGTTGGTATCAGCGCCCCAACGGCAGCGGGTCGGTGAGATAGCACCGCAGCGCGTCGTGGTCGAGCTGGACGCCAAGCCCCGGCGCGTCGCTGATCGCCAGCATCCCCTCGTCGTCCAGGCGCCACCCTCCGTCGACAATGTCATCGACATACGGGGACCCGGAAATGTGCTCGACCAGGTCCGTACCCGGAAGCGCGGAGGCCAGCTGCAGGTCGGCGGCGAGACCCACCGCCGTGTTCCAACCGTGCGGGATCAGCCGGATGCCATGATCCTCCGCGGCCCAACCGATGCGGCGCATCTCGCTGAGCCCGCCAACCTTGGTCACATCCGGCTGGACGATGTCGAGCGCGCCAGAGTCGATCCACGGCTGGAATGATTGGCGACGCGTCAACACTTCACCACCGGCGATCGGGACGGTGGCCTCGCGACGCAGCGCCACGAAGTCCTGGAGCGCATCCGGGTTCAGCGGCTCCTCGAACCACGTGACCTCGTAGCTGGCAAGCATCGCGGCGGTCCGCAGCGCCCACGTGTAGCCCTGACTCCAGAACCCGTCGCTCGCGCCGGCATCCACCATCAAAATGGAATCAGGCCCGACGGCATCCCTGGCCGCGCGCACGATCGCCTCGTCCACATCCCGGCTGACACGCCCGAACGGCCCCCAGCCAATCTTGAACGCGCGGAATCCGGCATCCCGAAGCCGCAGCAGGCGGTCGCGCAGCGGTTCCGGCCGATCCATGAGCAGCGATGCGTACGGCCGCACCCGATCGCGATACCGCCCACCCAGCAGCCTGCCCACAGGTTGCCCGGTCGCCTGGCCAAACAGATCCCAGAGCGCGATATCGATGCCGCTGATGGCATGCGTGATCGACCCGCCGCGCCCCATCCAGAAGGTGTGCTGCCGCAGCGTTTCGCTGACCCGCTCGGGTTCCAGCGCGGTTTCGCCCCGCCACAACGGTTCCATCACCTCAACCGCGGCCCGTACCAGCGCGGCGGCGGTGAATACGCTCCCCACGCCGGTGAGCCCCTCATCAGTGGTGACGGCAACCAGCGTGTGGACACTGTCGGAGGGCTGCAACTCGTTGCTCCAACCACCTTCCGGTGTGGCGCCGGTGAGCCCGGCGACGTGAATATCCCGAATGTTCACCACACGTGATCCCTTTCTGGCGTTGTCGGGGGCATGGACCTCATCGTCGCGCCCGATCGTCTTCCGCGTTCACGACCTCATCCAACTCCCTTGCATGCTCCATGTGTCGTGGCACGGTGGCAAGCACAAAACGACTCCACGGGCGATCGCCTGTGAGGTCCATGCCAGGTGGCTGTGCGTTGTGTGTCGGAAGTTGCGCCGGCCTGGCGTAGTCGATCACCTGCTCGTTGACGGTGAGCAGGATCGGCCGCCAGCGATGGTTGATCACGCAGGTGGCAAGACACCGTTGCTCACGTCAGAAGCGTCGGCTTCCTCGGGCCTGGAAGCATGGATTAGGCCCCGGCATTGGGATCGGCAAAGGCAAGAGAAATGCCGGATTCGTTAGGGAACCCGAGTTGGAATCTGAGCTGGAGGCTCGTGCTCTCGATCATTGCAACCTGTTGCTCAAACTGGTCGTTGGTGATCACGAGGTGGCGCTCGAGGTGCCAATCATGCGTGATCCACCGGCCGAGCGCTTCGAGCAGCCTTCGGTCCAGCCCGTCGGCCAACCGGGACTTCCGAGTCCAAAAGTAGACGGCAATCTCGTACGCTTCCCATCGAGCACCATCGATCGCGGAGATCTGCGCTTTGGAAAACAACCGCGCCGCGGTCGGGAAGATATAGACGCAACCAAGACATTGCGTTTCGGCTGGATTCAGGACCGTGTAGGTGAATGACTCGCCAGCCGCATGGCGCCGTTCGAGCTTTTCCAGGTCCTCACGGTTGGCGTCCACCGTGAAGTCGTCTTCAGGCCAGCTCGACTGCTCCCACAGACGAAGAAACGCCTTGCTTTCCATCACGGCCTCGTAGTCGAGCTCCGCATCGGATGCAAGTATTGGGCGGAGCAAGAACTCGTCTGTGCGCAGCTCGTCAGGTGGACCGAGTTCGTCGTTGCTGAATGCGTTCGGGCTTGTCACAGAAGTTCCTTCGGAGATGCTCGGCCAGCAAGGTACGATACTGGTCTTGAGCAACGGCCGATCCACTGGGTAGTGCCATATCCGGTCGAACAGCAAGTGAATTGGCACCAGCACCGGGTGCAAGCCAGGAGCTCAAGTGATACCGAGTCCTGGTGGACCATATATGTTCCTTGTGATGACCACTGATTGAGCGGATTCGATATGAGAGTGTCTGGCTGACCGAGCCCCGGTCGGTGGCCGGCCGATCCCGAACGAGGGAGCCCGGCTTTACCGACCAGTTGCTCGCATGCAAAGACGTAGTTGGCGCGCCTATCTGATTGTGTTGTGTGCTGGCGCGGGAATCGGATCGGATTACGCCGTCTTGGCGTAATCGATCTCCTGCTCGTTGACCGTCAGCAGGATCGGCCGCGAGCGGTTGTTGATCACGTTCGCGTCGACGATGCACTTCTTGACGCCCTCCAGCGAGGGGATCTCGTACATCACATCGAGCAGCACTTCCTCGATCGCGGTGCGCAGCCCGCGCGCGCCGGTCTTGCGCTCCTCCGCCTGGCGCGCCGTCGCCTCCAGCGCGTCGTCGGTGAAGATCAGGTCGACATCGTCCAGCGCGAAGAAGCGCTGGTACTGCTTGACCGCGGCGTTCTTCGGCTCGGTGAGGATGCGCATGAGATCCTCGCGCGAGAGGTGGTTGAGCGACACCGCCACCGGCAGCCGACCGACGAACTCCGGGATCAAGCCGTACTTGAGCAGGTCGTCGTGGGTCAATTGCTGCAGCGGGTTCTCGATCTCCGGCACCGGGCCGGCAATCTCGCCGCCAAACCCCATGAACGCCTGCTTGCCGACACGCTTGCGGACGATCTCCTCCAGCCCCTCGAAGGCGCCGCCGACGATGAAGAGGATGTTCTTCGTGTCGATCTGAATGTATTCCTGGTGCGGGTGCTTGCGCCCGGCCTGGGGTGGCACGTTGGCGATCGTGCCCTCGATGATCTTCAGCAGCGCCTGCTGCACGCCCTCGCCGGAGACGTCCCGGGTGATACTCGGGTTGTCTGACTTGCGTGCGATCTTGTCGATCTCGTCGATGTAGATGATGCCGTGCTGCGCTCGCTGGACGTCGCCGGCCGACTGGATCAGCCGCAGCAGGATGTTCTCGACATCCTCGCCGACATAACCGGCCTCGGTCAGCGCCGTGGCGTCGGCGATCGAGAACGGCACGTCCAGCAGCCGCGCCAGCGTCTGGGCCAGCAGCGTCTTGCCGGAACCGGTCGGGCCGACCATGAGGATGTTGCTCTTCTGCAGCTCGACATCGGACTCCGCCTGCAACCCGGCGTTGATGCGCTTGTAGTGGTTGTAGACCGCGACCGAGAGGATCTTCTTGGCCTGGTCCTGCCCGATCACGTACTGGTTGAGCTGGTCGTACAGCTCACGGGGTGTCGGGATACGTGCGGGTCCGGGTTCCGGCGCCGACGTGCTCGGCTCCTCCTCCTCGATGATCTCCCGGCACAACTGCACGCATTCGTCGCAGATGTAGACCGAGTTTGGACCGGCAATCAGCCGCCGGACCTCTTCCTGTCCTTTGTTGCAGAAGGAACATCGATAATGCACCCGAACACCTCATGTACTGGATCGAACACCTCGGCTCGCCGCGTGCGAGCACCGTTACGGCAGAACCTCGCGGCCGCTAGCCTGTCGCCCCGTTGGGGCTGGCCACGGCGCCAGGCGTCATCACCTGGTCGACGATGCCGTAATCTCTCGCCTGCTCTCCGGTCATATAGTAATCCCGCTGGGTGTCTTCCTTCACCTTGTCGAACGGCTGGCCAGTGTGGTCGGCCATGATCTGCGTCAGCGTGCGCGTCAGATCCATCGTCTCCTTCGCGGCGATCTCGATGTCGGGGACATTGCCGCGGAAGCCGGCGGAACCCTGATGGATCATGATGCGGGAGTTCGGCAGCGCCAGCCGCTTGCCCGGCGTGCCCGCCGCCAGCAGCACGGCGGCCATGCTGGCGCCCATGCCGATGCACAGCGTCTGCACATCCGGCCGGATCATGCGCATGGTGTCGTAGATAGCCAGGCCGGCATAGACCTGCCCGCCGGGGGAGTTGATGTAGAGGCGGATGTCCTGCTCGGGATCCTCGTGGTCGAGGAAGAGCATCTGCGCGATGACGAGGTTGGCGATCTGGTCGTCGATGGGGGTGCCGAGGAAGATGATGCGGTCCTTGAGCAGCCGGGAGTAGATGTCGAAGGCGCGCTCGCCCCGGTTGGTGCTCTCGATGACGGTGGGGATGAGGTTTTCGATGGTCGGGATTTCCATGTGCTGTCGCGTTCCTCGTGTATGCCGGGCGCGTCGTCTTGCCTGCCGTCACGCACGCGCGGCGTCACCCGGCGAACGGCGTGTCATGTGCCCAATGATAGTCCTGCTCGGCGCATTCCTCACCTGACCGTTTGGCGAGGGAAAGGGGTCTCCGTTTGGGCGGATTCTACCACTCCCGCCCGCGCTGCCCATGTAGCGCGCGTGTCGCCGCGTGCCACAATGACCGGTCCTTCGCGGGGACGGATCGCTGTTACCGGCCGCTGACGAACCGGCCACCAGCTCGTAGGCCCGGATTGTGATATCCGGGCGCGCCGCAGGGACCAGATCACATGCGCACAGACCAACAAGACACGTGTCGTCACTCGGTCGCGCCATACGGCGCTCGGTCGGAATGACAAGCGACTCGCAGACATGGGGATTCGCATGTCGGCGGACAGCCCGAACCTGGATATCAAAATCCAGGTCTACGTATCGGTTCCTGCATCGTGATACGCGTCCTCGGCGATAACCGCCCACGGCGCGTCGTTGTGCCGCGTCATCAGGACCGTCATCCGCCGGCCGCCGTGCCCCCGCAGCCGTTTCGCGATCGCGTCGACATCCCCGGCCAGTCCCCGGCGGCGGACGTCGACCGGACCCGCGCCGAGCTCCCGCAGCCGCGCCTTCACCTTCCGCTCGTGCCAGGGCAGCGCATCGACAACCACCAGCGACCGTCCGAACGGGGTCGTCACCGACACCTCCGTCACGAGAAACGCGATCTTCGGATCGATCATGCCCGCACCGAGGCCCGCCGCCAGCTCCCGCACCAGTCCGGCGCGCGTCACCGCCGGGTTCGGGTCGACCACCGTCATCCCCGCCACCGGCTCCACCAGCGGTACCTCCCCGGGTTCTCCATCGACCAGATCGTGCTCCTCGCCACTACCGGGATCGAGCACCACCGCCCGTCGCACCGCAGTCGCCAACGCCGGCGACCACAGCACACCCTCCTTGAGGTCGCTCCCGACCGCAGTCAGCTCCAGCTCCCAGCCCTCCGGCACCAGCGCGTGATCGATCCCCGGCGCGACCGTGACGCCGACCTTCGCCACCCGGTCCGAAAGTCCCAGCGCCCAGGCGAGCGGGGGCGATGTCTCCAGCCCTGTCCGCTTTCCACCGGTGCGCCGAGCGGGGTCGAGGAACACTCCATCGACCCGTTCGAGGTCGACATCTTCGGCACTCGCCACGACCGCCGTCAGGTCAACTTCCGGCCGCGCGATCCGCGCGTTCAGCGCCGCCATCGCAACGTGCAACGGATCGCGGTCGACCGCCAGCAGCGCACCGATGTCCTGCCGCCGGGCCAGCGCCATCAGGTCGCCGCCGATGCCGCAGCAGAGATCGGCCACACGCTCGCACCCGGCGAAACGGGCGCTGCGGTGATCAGCGACATGATCGCCGGTCGCCTGTTCCAACCCCTCGCCGGTGAACCACATCCGGTCGGCATCGCGGAAGCGACCCCGCGCCCGCTGCCGCAGGAGGTGGATCGTCATCGCCGCCGCGACGAGATCGGGGTCGTGGTCACGCCGCAGCTCGCTGAGGACAGCGAGCGTCTTGGCGGGGGAAGGGTCGCGCGCCGCGATCGCCGCCAACAGCCGCTTGCCCTCGTCCATTTGGAGTTGGTCGAGCTGATCCGGTCGAATGGACATTGGGCATCACTTCCGCCTGGCTGGTCATCGCTCCCGCGATTGTCCCCGGTTCCCGCCTCCGACGCCACCGGGGCAGCCTCGACCCACCAGCAGGGATGCGTTGTGGACCTCAACGAACGACTCTCAAACTCAAGAAATGCTGTCGTTCCGAGCGCAGCGGCTGCGCCGGTGCGCTCGGAACGACATTTTCCCTTGAAGTCAGGACCCTGGCGCCCTTGCCGGTGCGCGACCCGCTTGACGCCGGTCGCGGACGCGCGGACGATGCCTCGCATCGAGCGGCACCAGCGAGAGAGAGGCATCATGCGCAACTCCGGACTCTTTGCCGTCAATCTCCGCACCGAGTATCTCGTCGACCCGATCGGTATCGGCGCAAGACGCCCCCGCCTCTCGTGGGAGGTGAAGTCGGACCGTCGCGGCACGACCCAGACCGCATACCGCATCGTCGCGAGCAGCTACCTGAGGGGCGACGACCGCTGGGACACCGGCTGGGTCGAGAGCCGCGACACGCACGGCATCCGCTACGAGGGCGCGCCGGTCGGCGCCTGCCAGCTGGTCTGGTGGCAGGTGAAGATCCGCGACAACGCCGGCAACGAGTCGCCCTGGGAGACGGCTTGGTGGGAGACGGGGCTGATCCCCTCCGAACGGCTCGGCGCCACCGCCGAGGAGCGGTCCGAATGGCAAGCGCGCTGGATATCGCTGCCCGGCCTGGAAGCCGACCCCGAGATCGAGAAGCCGCGGGAGTGGGACGGCCTCGTCCCGGCGCCGCACTTCCGCACCTCGTTCGACAGCACCGGCGAGATTGTCCAGGCACGGCTCTACGTCACGGCCCGGGGCGTCTACGACGCCTACATGAACGGCACTCGAGTTGGGTATACCACCCTGGACCCCGGGTGGACCGACTACACCCGCCGCATCCAGTACCGCGCGTTCGAAGTCACGAATATCCTGCGTGAGGGTGAGAACGTACTGGGAGCCATCGTCGCGCCGGGGTGGTACGCCGGCTACGTCGCCTTCGGGCCGCAGTGCCGCCACTACGGCGCCACGCCCGAGCTACTCATGGAGCTGCACATTGACTACGACGACGGCGGCGAGCGCGTGATCGCCTCCGGCGAGGGATGGCGCGCCGCAACCGGCGCCGTGCGCTACGGCGACCTTCTCTTCGGCGAGCACATCGACGCCCGCCGCCACCCGGCCGGTTGGGACATGCCCGGATTCGACGACAGCGGGTGGAAAAACGCCAGCGCCTCCGGCGTCGGAAGCGTGCCGATCGTCGCCGCCGTCGCCGAGCCGGTCCGCGAGTTGGACGAGCTCGCGCCGGTGTCGGTCACCGAGCGCGCACCGGGCACCTGGATCGTCGACCTCGGCCAGAACATCGCCGGGCGGGTCAACCTCACCGCCACCGGACCTGCCGGCACCGAGATTCGCCTCCGCCACGGCGAGATGCTGAACCCGGACGGATCGCTCTACACCGAGAACCTGCGCGGTCCCTACGCCGAGGACACGTTCCTCCTCGCGGGGACAGGCGACGCCGAAGAGTTTGCGCCGCGCTTCACCTGGCACGGCTTCCAATACGTCGAGGTTTCCGGCTACCCCGGCGAGCTGACGGCGGACGCGATCCGCGGCGTCTTTGTCGGGTCGGACACCACCCCGGCTGGTTGGTTCACCTGCTCCGATCCGCTCGTCAACACGCTGCAGCACAACATCATGCGCGGCCAGCGCGGCAACTTCCTCAGCATCCCCACCGACTGTCCCCAGCGCGACGAGCGCCTCGGCTGGCTCGGCGACGCGCAGGCGTTCGTCGGCACCGCCGTCGGCAACATGGACGTCGCCGCCTTCTTCACCAAGTGGACCCAGGACCTCCGCGACGCGCAGTCGGCCGAGGGCGCCTACCCGGACGTCGCCCCGCGCCTGGCCGACCTCGCCGACGGCGCCCCCGCGTGGGCCGACGCGGGTGTGATCGTCCCGTGGACGATCTGGCGCACCTACGGCGACACCCTGCTCATCGAGGAGCACTGGGCATCGATGACGCGCTGGATGGACTGGCTGGAACGGACGAACTCCGATCTACTCTGGAAGAACGCCCGCCACCACGATTTCGGCGACTGGCTCTCGGTCGGAGCGGACACCCCGAAGGAGCTGATCGGTACCGCCTACATGGCGTATGACGCGAGATTGATGGCCGAGATGGCCCGCGCGCTCGGCCGCGACGATGAGGCGAACCGCTACGACGACCTCTCCCGGCGCGTTGCAACAGCGTTCGTGAATGCCTACGTGAGCGACGATGGCACCATCGAGGGCGGCACCCAGACGGCGTACTGCCTCGCGTTGCACTTCAACCTGCTGCCGGACGTGTTGCGCCCGAAGGCCGCCGCGCACCTCGTCGCCGACCTCGAAGCGCGCGACTGGCACATCACCACCGGCTTCGTCGGGGTCAGCTACCTCTGCCATGTGCTCACCGCGCACGGGTATCCCGACGTCGCCTGGCGGTTGCTGCACCAGGAGGGCTACCCGAGCTGGAAGTACTCGATCCTCCACGGCGCGACGACGATCTGGGAGCGCTGGGATGGCTGGACCGAAGAACGGGGCTTCCAGGACGCCGGTATGAACTCGTTCAACCACTACACCCTTGGCTCGGTGGGGGAGTGGCTGCGGCGGGGTGTGGCGGGAATCGACACGGACGGACCGGGGTACCGGTCAATCGTGATCGCGCCGGTCATGAACCGTACGCTGGATCACGCCGTAGGGTGGTACCACGCCATCACTGGCGAGATTCGCAGCCGCTGGGAATTGACGAGTGACGGCTACCGGCTGAACGTGACCGTCCCTGCCAACGTTGACGCCCGCATCGTGCTGCGCGGAGCAGGGACGGTCACGGAGGCCGGTGTCCCGATCGCCGATGCCGAGGGCATCCGCTCGGTCGAACAGGAGGGTCCTGCCACCGTCGTCTCAATTGGCTCGGGAACGTACACGTTCGAGGTCACATGCGATCCAACAGTCACCATCCCGTAGACTCGGATTTTGATATCCGAGTATCCATGATCCCCGCCAAGCCGCGCTCCCCGTCGTCAGGCGCAATCCCGGTAGGCCCGCCCCGCTGTAGGCGTACGCGTCATCCACTCCACGGTACGATTCCCGGCACACCAACCCCATCCATGTCACCCTGAGCCGGCAAGGCGCCTCGGCGCCGCAGAGCCTGCCCAGAGCGAGGGCGAAGCCCGAGTCGAATCGGTGTCGAAGGGTCCCCGCGCGCAGCGAAGCGATAGCGCTCGGCGACGTGTCGCCGCATCGACGCAGGCCTCAAGACGTGAGACTCGAGAGCATTTCTGCTGCGCTTCGCGCGGGGACTCCTCGACATCGGCCCTTCGGGCCTCGCTCGGAGTGACGGTTGGTTGTGGGCGCATCGTTGACATCCCGTCACGCTCGACCATCCACCACCCGCACCCGCTGGTTGCGCGCCTCGTAGAGCACCAGCGCGGTGGCGATGGCGAGGTTGAGGGAGTCAACCGACCCGGCCATCGGGATCCGCACCATTGTTGAAGCGATGTCCTCCAACTTGGAAGGCAGTCCCTGGCGCTCGCTGCCCATCAGCAGCACAAACGATCGTTCGAACCGGTGGGTAGCGTAGTCGGTGGCGGACCGATCAGAGGTCCCGATCACCGGCAGCCTCCGCTCGCCCGCCCAGCCGAGGAACGCCGGGATGTCGCACGCCACCAGGGGCAGATCGAAGGTGGCGCCCATTGCCGCCCGCAGCGCCGCTGGATGCCACGGATCGACGGCGTCGCCGATCAGGATCACCCCGGCGCAGCCGGTGGCGTCGCAGGTGCGAAGGATGGTGCCGAGGTTGCCCGGGTCCTGCGGCGCGTACAGCGCGACCACCGGCCCTGCGGATCGCGAAAGTTCGTCCAGGCAGCACCAGCGCTGGTGGCCGACACAGGCGATCCCGCGCGGGTTCTCCCGGTTGGAGATCGACGCGAACTCGCGCGTCGTGATCGCCGTGCAGGGGATGCCCCGAGTGCGAGCGAGATCGACGGTCTCCTGACCATACTCGCCGCGCAGGAGGTCGGGGACATGCAGCACGAGCTCGATCCGGTGCGACGATTCGAGGGCGGCGCGGACCGGGCGAATACCTTCGACGAGAAAGAGGCCGGTTTGGCGGCGCTCCTTGCGGGAATGGAGGCGGCGACAGGCCCGGAGCGAGAGGGTGGGTGCGGTTGCGCGCATGACAACGTGTCCTTGGCCAATGTGGCGAAGGCGCACTGCTGTACGCTGCATTCAACATGGGAATGGAGGGGGTCCAGGTGCGCCTGACGAAGCTGCACTCGGACGAGCACCCAGGTTGTCGAACTCCGAGGGTGGCTTCCCGGCCAAGGTCGTCACCGCAGTGCGCGGTGGACCGCTCGTCCGAGAAGCGTCAGCCAAGCATTGTCATGAGTACTTCCTCGCGTCATGCGACGTGATTCGCTTCCTCGAGTCTATGGGACGAGCGGACGGTTGCCAATCCCCGGCGTGGCTTGGCGGATGAATTGGAAGCCAGCGAGCCAGGTCTGTAGGCTCGGATATCAAAATCCGAGTCTACAGAATCAACAACCGGGCCTACTGGTCGAAGCAGGTTTACCCCGCGCGACCCACAGGCGCCGCCGTCACCGGCAACCCGTCGAACCGGTCGAACCCCAGCGCGTCGATCGATACCGACGGCGCACCGTCGACGATCAGCTCCGCGATCACCTGCCCGATGATCGGGCTGAGCGCGAACCCGTGGCCGGAAAAACCAGCCGCAACCGTGAGATTCTCCAACCCCGGTAGCGGCCCCAGGATCGGCACCTCGTCCGCCGCCAGCGCCTCGACCCCGACCCAAACCCGCTCCACCGAGGCGTTTGCGAGCTCCGGCCAGACCGCCGATGCATCACGGATGCTGCCGAGGATACTCTCCAGCCGCGGCGTCGCCACCCCCGCAGGCAGGTCGACGTCGCCGGGCCACCCCCCACCGATCACATAGTTGCCGCTCGGCACCTGCTTCAAGCTCAGTCGCCGGGACCGCGCCCCCAGCACCTGCCGCAGCGCCACCGGCATCGGATTGGTGGCGATCATCTGCGGCGCGAACGCCGAGATCGGCAGCTCGATATCCAGTGGTGAGGCGAGCAGCGGACTCCACAGCCCGGCGGCCAACACGAGATGGTCGCAGGCGATATTTCCGGCGTCCGTCTCCACCCCGGCGACGCGACCGCCTCGCTGCCGGATGCCGGTCACGGCCGTGCCGGTGCGAACTGCCGCCCCCTCTCGCCGCGCGGCTTCCGCAAAGGCGTGGGTCGTGAGGATCGGGTTGGCGTGACCGTCGTTCGGCGAATAGGTTCCGGCGATCATCGACGCCGAGAGGCCGGGCGCCAGGTCGCGCAGGTCCTCGCCAGTCACGAATCGCAGGTCGAGCCCAACCTCGCGCTGCGCGGCGACGCTCGCCTCGACGGCGGGCATGTCAGCCTCGTGCTCGATGACAGTCAGGTGCCCCTCGCGACGGTAATGGATGTCCGCGCCGAGCTCATCTTCGAGGTTCTCCCACCGCGCGATCGAGCGAATCGCCAGCGGCAGCTCGCGCAGGTCGCGCCCCTGTTGCCGCACGCCGCCGGCGCTGGCGCCGGATGCGCCGGACGCAATGGCACCCTGTTCCAGCAGCGTTACGCTGGCGCCCATCGCGGCGAGATGCCAGGCGATCGAGCAGCCGATAACGCCGCCACCGATCACCACGATCTCCACAGGCCGCTGGCTCATGACGCCACCTCCGCTTGAAGTACGGTTCGGAAGGGCAACGGTCGCACCGGAGGACGCTGCCGGGGAATCAACCGCTCATCCGGAATGGCCGGATTCGCCGCCAGCAGCAGCGTCGCCAGCACCGGCATCGCCTCGCGCGCGCCCCGCAACCCCATCCCCGCGCGCGTCCGGCGGCGGAGGTCGTTGGCATCGTGGACGCCGGCATCGATCGCCGTTCTCACAATCCCCAGGTCCACCCCCTGCTCCCGACAGATGATGGTTGCCGGATTGTCCGGGAGGGGGAGGGGAGGGAATGCGGGGAGCGGCGGCAGGTTCAGATCTGTCGACTGTGACTCCCCACGGGCAACCGCCGCCGCCGCGCGACCCACAACCGCCCCGTGCGCACGTACCGCATCCTCGCCGACCACGCCGGCCGCCTCACCGGCGACAAAGACACCCGGCAGCGAGGTCGCACCGTCGTCCGACAGTAGCGGCATCGCGATCAGCGCATCCCGATCGAACGCGCACGCCGCCCGTGCCTGCAGCACAAGCGACGGATCGGGGTGTCGCCCCAGCGCCAGCACCACCCGGTCAACGGGGATATCGCCGAGGCGCTCAACCGCCGAGCCGCCCTCGATTCGGGCCGAGGCGCCGTCCTCGACCGCCATGACGGTCCCGCCAGCCGCCTCGATCGCGGAGCTTGCAGATGCAGTGTGCCGTCCATCCCCGATCACGCCATAGCGCAGCCCGGATTCGATGACCACGCTGGTCGTGAGCACGCCGTCCAGGTGCCATCCGGGCATCGGCCACACCCGATCGACGCCGCCCGTCGCGACGATCACCGCACTCGCTGCAATCTCGTACGGTCGCGCATCGTCGAATACGGCAACCACTCGCTCAGGGAAAAGACCCCACACCGACGTGCCGGGTCGAGAGTCGACGCCGGCAGGCACGTCCGTCGTCCCGGTCCGCTCATCCAGCAAGACCACCGGCCCGAACTCCGTCGCCGCGATCGCCGCCGCCATTCCCGCCGGCCCCGCGCCGATCACCACCACCGCTTCGCTTGTCACAACGGCCCCTCCACCATCGATAAACGCTTGCAGTGGTGATCATCACGTACCTTGTGGCCAATGTCGACACTGGATATCAGGTCACGATGTCCGCCTCGTTGACCAGCGTCGTCATCTCCTCCACGATCGGGTTGAACGCTTGCCACGAGTAGGGCGACGTGCTGTACCACCGCCCGACCTGCCCACGCTGCACCGCGGGCAGCGAGCTCCACAGCGCGTCGTCCGCGAAGGTGGATGGATCCGTGCGGGAGTCGTAGAGGATCACGTCTGCCGGGTACTTGCCGAGCTGCTCCCAGCTTGCGGTTTCAAAGACATACAACTGTTCCGGATCGAGGTTCTCCGGCTCGATGATGTTGAGTCCGGCCTGTCGCAGGTAGAGGCCAACGCCACCACCGTTCAACGGACTGACGAAGTACGCGTTGCTCGACGGATCGCCGGTGAGGATCAGCACCTTCAGGTCGGGTTTCGCCGCAACCGCCTCCCGGAAGGCGACATCCTTCTCCGCGAACGCCGCCTTGGCATCAGCGACCGCCGGCTCCGTCACATCAGCGCCCAGGCTCACCGCCAGCTCCTCAAAGCGGCTGATCGTGTCGATCATCGGTTGCTGAAACACCGGGATCACGAATGTTGGGCAAATCTCGCGAAGGCTCGTCTCCACCTCGGGTCCCAGCGACCACATCCTGCCGTCCTCCGCCCGGCTGATATCCACATATATCTCGGCATCTACGGCGATTGCGTGTTCCAGATCCAGTCCCGAGGCCCACGTCCCGAGAACCTCCACATCGTCCGGATTCAAGTTGCCCATCTGCGGGTCAGGCTCGCCATCGGCCGGAAACTCGTCACCATAGATGCCCTTCACCTTGATCCCGAAATCCCAGAGACTGGCTCCGGAAATCGTCTGGGCGATGATGTTTGTCGGCACCGCTGGCAGCTCCACCACCGTCCCACGCCCATCGGTCATCGACCATCCCGCCTCCGCTGGCGTTGCGACCGGCGTGCTCGCGCCAGCCTCCCGCAGACCGGGCAGGGTCATCATCATGCCCGCTCCCAGCGATGCGCCAACGACCTTCCGCCGGTTGAATCTCGTGCGCACGGTCTCTCCCTTTCACGGTTCGCACAACGTCCACGCCTCAAATCCGAGTATATTAGTCGGATTTACTCGGCACAAGGGAAGATGCCACCCGCATTCCCGAGTTCGCGCACGATTGGTCGGTACTGCGTTGGGGACGCGCAACCCGGCATGATTGCCTCTGACGGGGTGCCGATGTGGTGAGTCGGGCCGCACCTGCCCGAGATTGCTCAGATAGAGACCACCATCGACGAAGGTGCAGGATCCGGGACTACAAGTGTCCCAACACCGCGTCGCCGATCTCGACCGTGGTCGCCGTGCCGCCGAGGTCCGGCGTCAGCACCCCAGCCGCCGTCGTCGCCCGGATCGCCGCCATCACCGCCGCCGCCTCGTCTCGCAGCTCCAGATGCTCCAGCATCAGCGCCACCGTCCAGATCGCCGCGATCGGATTGGCGATGCCCTGCCCGGCGATGTCCGGCGCGGACCCGTGCACCGGCTCGAACATGCTCGGGTGCCGCCGCTCCGGGTCGATGTTCGCACTCGCCGCGATCCCCATCGACCCCGCCAGCGCGCTGCCCAGATCGGAGAGGATGTCGCCGAACAGGTTCGACGCGACCACCACCTCCAGCGAATCCGGCCGAGAGACGAACCGGGCCGCCATCGCGTCGACCAGCCACTGCTCGGTGTCGACATCGGGATAGTCGGCCGCCACCCGCGCGAAGGTCTCGTCCCACAGCGGCATCGCGTACTGCTGGGCGTTGCTCTTGGTGACGCTGGTGACCTTCTTCCGCTTGCGCGTGCGCGCCAGATCGAAGGCGTAGCGAATGATCCGCTCGCATCCCTCGGCGGTAAACAGCGCGGTCTGCACGGCAACCTCGCTGCCGGGGCCACGGGTGGCGAGGTTCCGGCCGCCGATACCGGCGTACTCGCCCTCGGAGTTCTCCCGCACCACCACCCAGTCGAGCGTCTCCGCCGTGGCGTCGCGCAGCGGGCTGGTGATGCCGGGCAGCAGCTGCACCGGCCGCACGCAGGCGTACTGGTCGAACCCCTGGCAGATCGCCAGCCGCAGCCCCCACAGCGCGACATGGTCGGGCACTGTCGGCCAACCGACCGCGCCGAAGTAGATCGCGTCGAACCCGGCGAGGCGG